>JBMLRK010000255.1:0-4750 GCA_049241065.1 Spirosomataceae bacterium | reverse complement strand
GGGTGTTAGCCCATCGTCAAAAAGGATTTTACAACATTTGTCAGAGAATGCTATTGTTCAATCCTTCGTACACTACTAATGATGAATGGTTAATGCGTGATGATGTGCTGTTGAAACTTTATCATTACGCATTCATCATTAAAAGATTACGCATTAATTACTTTTCTTTCTTAACAGTGAAAAGCCTGCGATAAATACCCAAATCACGTTTACCAATGCCGATGGATACGCCTTGTGGTGATAGGTATTGACTACAAAAAAAACTCCGCCAACCATGTTTGCAAGTTGGTAGTACATAGAACTTGCCTTTATTTTCCCCAAAGAATTAAGCCCAAAAGCTCCTACAATCAAGACTGAACCAATCCAGCCAAGTGTTTCGATAATATAATGTGTGATGTCCAAAGTATCGGTGATTATGTCGATGAATTACAAAGATAGGGGAGATAAATAATTTATTTATCGTTTTGCCCACGGTCTATGTTGAAGGATTACCATTATATACTCCCAAAAAACACTATTTTTGTAGCATAACTTAAACAAAATAAACAAAAAATAGGATGCTACCAGAATTTAAGAACGTCAAGGAATTGGTGTTGCAGGTGTATATTGTTACCAAGTCGGCTTCGTCTGCTATTTGCAAAGTCGTAAAGGTCTTGGATAATACAGGAAAATACCGTGAGCCTCAACCCAATGAGTTTCCTAATGAAAACACCATCTTTGTAAATGGCTATGGAGTAATGAATACCTTCTATAAGGGCGTTACCAATCCCATTTTCAAAGTACCCAATCTTCGGGATGATTTATTTATTTTAAACAAAGATTTCAACAGCCAAATAGAAGATGTAGCCAAGTCAAATTACATTGTATCAAAATACATGACCTTTGTGGCTCGGATTAATTTTCAGTATTTACCCCAGATTATTTCTATTCCGAATTTTACTCCTTATGCACCCAATAATTGGAGTTTATACCACGAATCTTTTCCAAGAGAAAATCAAGCTTTTTTTATAGAATCATCTAAAAATCAGTCACTTTTTGGTCCTTTTGTTTATCAGAGTGTTTCGGGTTTATTGCAGGCCGTTGATTATGGAAATATCTCAGCAACTGGAACAGATACCAACCTGGTTGAGGAAAAAGAACTGTTGTCAATCGGTATGACCGATATTCTCTCAGAAGATTTTCTTGAAGAAAACGACGGTTTCATTTTTGAATATAAAATGGAAGATGACACCTTCAAAAGTCTTGAAATAGAAGGAAAACGATTCGTTCAGAAATTATCAAAAATTCGTGATAAACATTATTATGGTAGTCAAGAAGAATTAGAATTTTCGGTTAAAAAACGTCTTTCAGGCATTCGTAAAGCGGACTACGATTTGTTAGAAAAGTTCTTAGCTGCCAAAGAGAACACCCTACGTTTTGAAAGTGATACGAACATCATCAAGAAAATTGAGGCTTATTTTGGCAATATTTCCTTGACTTCCGATTACTATAAAAACGAGTTGCCACGGATTCTTCATACTTTTTTGAAGGAAACACACACGGGACGAACCTTATTACTACAATTTTTGCA
Organism: Spirosomataceae bacterium; assembly: GCA_049241065.1. Classification (GTDB taxonomy): domain Bacteria; phylum Bacteroidota; class Bacteroidia; order Cytophagales; family Spirosomataceae; genus JALRIJ01. Next base: position 3,180 of record JBMLRK010000255.1, on the reverse strand, counting down.
AGAAAATGAAGAAGGTAAGTTGCTATTGGAAGGTGTTGCTCAGGTAGATCCCGAAGAAAATGAAGCCATCAAACAAAGGATAGGGGAGTTGGAGCGTGTTAAAACGGAGTTGACCGCAAAAGTGCAAGAGCAAGATGAAAATATGGCTCGTTTAGTACAAAGTAATGCTACCGCAAAATTGGATTTAGGCTTTGATACGGACGACGATAAAGCGTTTTTCTTAGAACATAAAACGGAAATTGGTAAAATTGTCAAGGATTTAAAAGAAAAAATACGCCTTGAAATTGATTTAGAAAAACAAGTTGAACGACTGGAAACGCTTAAAAAAGAGAAAAAAGTTATCATTGAGTCGATTGAAAAACATTTGAGTGGTTTTAAAAGTACGGCCGACATTACGGCTGCCTTATTGGCATTCCAAACTACAAGTGATATTATCAGTGGACAGTATGATAAAAAGGTAAAATCATTGGCTCGTCCTACTTCGTTAGTACTTCCTAAGTCGAGTAAGCAGGAGATTTCGTTTAATGAATACCGTGAAGAGGTAGGAAATAACCTCAAAAAACTCGGAAGAGATATTGATGAAGTGACGCTGAGTAATTATTTAGTTACCCTCGATAGAAATTTCTTGACCGTCTTTTTAGGCTATCCAGGCACAGGTAAAACCTCTTTAGTTGAACGACTAGCCAAAGCGACAGGCTTGTATCATAAGGACGAAAAAAATAACCGATTCAAGAAAATAGCCGTAGAAAAAGGCTGGAATTCAACCCGTGATTTATTGGGATTTTATAACTCAATCACCAATCAGTGGGTTGATTCTAAAACAGGGTTATTGCAAGTGTTAGAACAAGTTTCTTTTGAAGCAAATAAGCCTGCTCCTCCTTATTGGGTGTTGTTGGATGAAGCCAATTTGAGTCCGATTGAAAACTATTGGGCTAATTTCAACACCATTGCCGATAGTGATTACGACAAGAAAATTGTGACAGAAGATGGGCGTGCTTTTCAGTGGGCAAATGATAAATTGCGTTTTATTGCTACCCTTAATTTTGACCATACTACTGAATCCTTATCGCCTCGTTTGGTGAGCCGTGCTGCCGTGATTAAACTAGAACCTACCAAAAGTTTCTTCCCCGAATCGGATTTTAGTTTGTTGAACGCACCAATGGCAAATAAAGTGATTTTTGAAGCCATTTCTGAGAAACCAATTCGTCAGCGATTAAGCAAATTGAGTGATATTTTGAGCGATAACGACCGAAAATTTGGTACGCCTATTTTCTTGAGTCATCGTAAAATCAATGCCATCATTGACCATTTCAATCATTTAGCACCAATTATCGACGACGATGCCAAAGCCTTAGATTTTGCGATTGCTCAACATTTGTTACCGATGATTTTTGCACAAGGAAAACCTTTTGAACGCCGTTTGGAAGAACTACGCAAAAATCTGGATGGCTTAGAAAGTTCGCAAGAAGAGGTGGAACATATTTTGAATAAAGGTTCTGATTATCATGTATATAGCTTCTTTAATTTATAGGCTATGGAATCTCAAATACTGTTGTTACGACGAGATGGAAGCCACGAACGGCTTTCTAACTCGTCAAAAATTGAAATCAATGAGCTTGATTTTGTAGCATTTCTATTAGCATCGCCAACCTTGATTGATGCAGGATTGCACCGTGTTTTTTTGGGAGACTTTGGTTGTGTTATTAGTTATTTAGGGAGTGTCGGGAAAGAATATTTGTATCGTATTGATGTAGAAGGGATTAATCTCCAAAATACCCAATATGCCAGCAATTACTTAGATAATATTTCCTTTTCTATCAATGGGTTAGCAATCGGGCGAGTTAAGCTCGCTCGTATTTTTTCCTTGAACGTAGGAGAATGTGTTTTTCGCTTGGTTCATGCCTTGAAGGACGAAACCTTAGCGGTTGTTGAGATTGTTCCAGACAAATTGACCACCTCTGAAGTAGAGCAGATTTGCGAAGAATTGATGCAACGTCAATTTTTATTCTTTAATAATCGCTTGGGTTTAACCCGTTTGGCAACTAGCAACGAAGAAGCCAAACATCATATTTCAGTGTTGGAATTATTGACCATTCTAACCGAAAAACTCAGCGAAATAGATGCGATTAAATTGGCTTTTGTTTTTCATAAATTTGAAAAAATTGAACGGAAAGATGTCGTAAAAGAGTGGACAGACGGGGCTTCATTGTCTGAAGGCTTTGACCGTTGGATTGGGCAACACACGCATTATTCGCACCCTACGCTGATGAACGACCCCAATAAATTGTACATTGCTTATAAACCCGTTCGTTTTACGCACGGGCTATATGAAGTGAATGCAACCTCGACGGATGTGGTGGAAAATCGCTTGGTTCATCACCTTTTAGATATGCTGTTGGTCTATCTAAATCGTTTGGAAGAAGCCTTAATTAAGGAGCAAAAACGATTGTCTCAGGACTTTGAAGGGAAGTTTGTAAAAGCGTACCATGAATATTCTCAGAAAAAATTGAAAGAATGCCATGGTCTTTTGGTCGATTTATGTCTTTTCTTTACTAAACACATTCCTGTACGAAAGGTGAGCAATTTTGCGATGCCTTCTATTGAACGAATGTTGACTAGAGTGCATTATGCTAAAGTTTGGGAGTTTAATTTGCTAGTCAACGAATTGTTAAGCACCACACATACCTACGGTAATTTATCCAAGGTGTTGAAAATTAGCAACTTGTCGGTTCTATACGAACAATATTGTTTTTTGGAAGTGGTCAATATGTTGGAAGAAGTGTTTGAAACAACGATGGTATTTAGTGAAAACCTCAAAAAAGCATCGAATACGAATGAAGAAATAGTGGTTTATTACGAACGACAAGAGTTGTTTCAACGAATTGCTAGAGGAAGCGATAGGGCTTATTGTCCAGATTTTGTAATCTCATTTAAGCCCAACCAAAGCGAAGAAACGTTCTTGCTGATTCTGGATGCAAAATATAAACGAGAGCGAAGCATTGAAGAAAATGATTTAGCACAGCTTACCTTGAAGTATTTGCACGGGATGAAACCTAAAGACCCTAAAATGACCGTGATGGGCTTGTTCTTACTGTTTCCCAAGACAGAACAGCAGGACGATGTGCTAGGATACTATCAAAAAGATGAATTTATCCGAGAAGAGCCGTCCTTCCCTCTGAT
>JBMLRK010000254.1:0-4113 GCA_049241065.1 Spirosomataceae bacterium | reverse complement strand
GGCTACCGTAATGGACTTACTATCGGCAATTATGCCAAAGGCAGTTTTGTTCTTGGGCAAATGTGGTGGCTTGAAGAAAAACATTGACATTGGCGATTTAATATTGCCCATTGCGGCTGTCCGTGGCGAAGGAACTTCGGATGAATATATGCCAAAGGAAGTTCCAGCATTACCGTCCTTCAGACTTCAGCGAGCGGTATCTTCCATGATAAAAAAACAGGAATTAGATTATTGGACTGGCTTGATTTATACCACCAACAGAAGAGTTTGGGAACATGACGAAAGCTTTAAGCAATACCTAACAACTATAAGGGCTATGGCTATCGACATGGAAACCGCAACGATTTTTACCGTAGGCTTTACAAACAAAATCCCACACGGTGCGTTGCTTCTGGTTTCGGATAACCCAATGACTCCAGACGGAGTTAAAACCGAAGAAAGTGATAAAAAAGTAACGGCTAACTTTGTAGAGCGGCATCTTCAAATCGGGATTGATTCCCTACTAGAACTTGCCAATTCGGGAGAGTCTGTTAAACACTTACGTTTTGAATAAACTCAATACTAATGTGTGTTCAATCAAAAAGCCACTACCCAAATATGAGTAGTGGCTTTTTAAATATTTATTCGATGAGAGTATACTAGTTACAGTAATCACGAATTACGTTATACGCTTGTGTATAGCCTAATTCACCTGCTTTACTTAAATCCGTACAACCGTCTGTATCTCCTAAAGCATGACGAATAATCCCTCTGATATAATACGCTTCTGCATATCTAGGATTCAATTTAATTGCATTAGTACAATCTTGAATCGCTGCACGCTGATCATTCAATTGAGAACGAACCATACCACGAGTGAAATATGCTTCTGCAAAAATGGGATTCAAGGCAATTGCTTTATTGTAATCTTCGATTGCGGCTTTTGTTTCTCCTAATTTAGCGTGCGATAAACCTCTGTTGAAATATACCTCAGAACGTTCAGCCGACATCTCTGCCATTTTCAAGCGTTCAGAAACTGCACTTCTCAATTCATCTAAAATTTGCTTGGTCAATGGTCCTACAAAAACCACTTTATTATTTTCGATGTTCCCGATTGAAATGGCCTTATTGAAATCTTCCATAGCACCCTTTGTATTACCTAACTTATTTTTGGCAAAACCTCTACCATAATAAGCTGGAGCATTTTCTGGATCTTGGCTGATAGCACGGTCAAAGTCAATTTGAGCTCCTGAATAATCTTCCATCTGGCTTCTGCAAAAACCTCTAAAATAAAGAGACTCTGCATCTTCTGGACTGATTTCTAAGGCTTTGCTATAATCAGCAATAGCTCCTTTGAAATCGCCCATTTTCATTTTACTATAAGCTCTTCCAGAATAAGAAGTAGAGCGTTTTGGACTTAACTCAATTGCTTTTGTAAAATCGTCCAAACTACCTTTGTAATCTTCTAATTTTTGTTTGATAACACCTCTAGCGGCATAACCTTGAGGACTATCAGGGGCTAAATCTAGCGATTTGTTAAAATCAGACAAAGCACCTTTGAAGTTTTCCAATTTTGATTTACTCATTCCACGGCTGAAATAAGCACTTGGATCAATTGGATTTAAGTCAATTCCTCTGTTATAATCCTGTAAAGCACCTTTATGATCTTCTTGACGAGCTTTACTCATTCCTCTACCAATATAGGCATCCGAATAACGAGGATTTAATTCAACTGCTTTGTCGAAATCTACAACAGCACCACGGTTGTCTTTTAGATTAGATTTCGTCACACCACGGCTATAATAAGCAATAGCATTATCAGGTTGAACTGCAATAGCCTGAGAAAAATAGCTTTGTGCTTCTGCATAATTACCAGCCTTACTTTTAAGAATACCTAAATCTAATAGTTCTTGAAAGCTTAGTGGAGACGTTTGTTGTGAAAAGCCTACAAATGAAAGATTCATCAGTAGGAGTGTTAGGAATGCAAATAGATTACTTTTTTTCATGGGGGTCAAAATTGAAAATTTAGCGATTGGCTGATTGGTCTAGTAGTAAAATTTTAAAAAGAAAGCTCGCATACCAACCATTCAGAATTGTTTTCTAACTTTGTACTGATTCAATAATTGAGTCAATATTACTCAAAAATTAGTTTACAGCCAAAATTTAAAACACAATTCGATAGATTATGCAACATTCCCTTCTAAAATTCGCCTTTTTAACACTTGTAGCATCAATGAGCTTAACAGGTTGTAAAAGTAGTCAAAAATCTTCAGACACAAGTACCAGCACAGATGCAAATGGAAAAATATTAAGCCCCGTTGAACAAAAGGTAAATGGTTTATTAGACCAAGAAATGGCCGCACTTAGAACTACCTTGAAAAATGCTGAAATTTCGAGAATTGATGCAAAAAGTATTCGTGTAAGACTTGACCCTGATGTGTATTTTGCTTGGGACTCTGATAAACTTTCCAACCTTGCTACAGAAAACGTACAAGAATTGGCTTTAGTACTTAATAAATACCCACTCAGTACCATCGTTGTTGAAGGACACGCAGATAGCACTGGAACAGAAAAGTATAACAAGACGCTCTCGTTAAATCGTGCTGCTCAAGTAATTAACTTACTGGCTGTGAACAATGTATCCGTAAAAAGAATGACGGCAAAATGGTATGGTGACAAAAAACCAATCGCTTCAAATGCTACCGTGGAAGGAAGACGCAGAAATAGACGTATTGATGCGGTTATCACGGCTAGTAAAGAACAGTTTAAGCAATTCGAAGCGGAACAAAAGAATAAATAATTAGTTTTATTTACCAAACACAGCGGGTCTTCCATTCTATTATTCAGAAACACCCGCTGTACTTTTTTATTACTATTTCAAATATACACTCATCATCAAACATGAATAATCAACTCTTATTAGATGAAATTCCATCCTTAGATCTTTCCGACTTTACTTCAGGAAATGCTATCCAGAAGGAACAATTCATTCAAGCACTTGGCAATGCGTTCAATAACATCGGTTTTGTTGCGTTAAAGAATCATGGACTATCTGACGAACTCAGAGAAAATTTGTACGAAGCCTCTAAAGAATTCTTCTCGCTGAACGATGAACAAAAAAAGCAATACGAACACCCCGAATTAGCTGGTCAACGAGGATATGTGGGTAAAGGAAAAGAAACGGCAAAGGGGCATAGCAGACCTGATTTGAAAGAATTCTATCACATCGGGCAACCCAACCCAACTGGCAACATGCCAGCGAATGTTTTCCCCGTTGAAATTCCCACTTTTGAGACCTATTCCGTAGCCACGTACCAAATTTTTGAACAAACAGGGAAAACACTTTTACAAGCCATTGCCTTATATCTGGGACTAGACCAATTATACTTTGAAGATAAAGTGGCGAATGGGGACAGTATTCTTCGGGCATTGCATTATTTCCCGATTGAAAATCCAGAAACAGTACCAAGCGATGCAGTAAGAGCGGCCGCACATGGCGACATCAATTTAATTACCTTGTTGATGGGTGCATCAGCAGATGGACTAGAAGTATTACGTCGTGACGGAAAGTGGATTGGTATCACCGCACTGCCTGAACAAATCATCGTTAATGTGGGCGATATGTTAGACAGGCTAACGAACAACCGTCTGAAATCTACCGTCCATCGGGTAGTGAACCCTCCAATAGAAAAAATGAGAACGTCTCGTTTCTCTATGCCCTTCTTTATGCACCCTCGTGCCGACATGGACTTAACGTCATTGAGTTCGTGTGTGAATGAAGAAAATCCCAAACTTTATACAGACATGACTGCTGGACAATTTTTGGATGAACGATTAAGAGAACTTGGGTTAAGGAAATAAGTTTAAAAAAGAGGTTGAGTAAAAAGTCAAAAGTTTATGAGCAATCATCGCTCGAATTAAAGCTAGAATAATCAGCTATCGTATTTGGCATCAAATGCTTTAAACACCACACTTTTTACACGACCTCTTTTTTACCAATGCTTGAATAAGATGTTCGATTGCCTTTTGAATCATTGGATATTCAAAGATAAATCCGTGCTTCAGTAGCTTTTCTGGTATTACCCGACAAATTAACCAATACGGAAGCACCTTCTAACACGTGAAGCCATGCAC
>JBMLRK010000253.1:0-1169 GCA_049241065.1 Spirosomataceae bacterium | reverse complement strand
GATGTACCGCCACATGTACAACGATAGCACAGGTAAAATTGAAGATAAATTACCCACGGTAAATATTACGATTCAAAACTCTATTTTCTCGGAGGCATTAGATACATGGAATCATGCTTTTGGAAGTACCTTAGGGGGCGAAAATTGTACGTTCATGCGTAACCTTTGGGCAGATAATGCAGGACGTAACCCTTCTATTGGTTGGTTTGGGGTATTTAACTTTGCTAATAACGTGATGTTCAACTGGGTACACCGTTCTATTGACGGAGGAGATTACAGAGCAATGTACAATATTATCAATAACTATTTCCAACCTGGTCCTCAAACACCTAAAGATACGCCTATTGGATACCGTATTTTAAAACCAGAATCAGGGCGTAGTAAATTGAAATACCAAACCTACGGACGTGCCTACGTAACAGGAAATATCATGGAAGGAAATGAGCGTGTTACGAAAAATAACTGGGATGGTGGCGTGCAAGTTGAAAATGAGGCTAACGCTGGAAAATATACGGACTCTATCCGTTGGAAAAAACCATTGCCAATGCCTGCTTTCACCATTTTACCAACCATGAAAGCTCGTGAATATGTATTGGCAAATGCTGGGGCAAGTTTACCAATCCGTGATGCCGTAGATACTCGTGTAATTGAGCAAGTTAAAACAGGTAAAATTGTCGTGAAAGAGGGTGTTGTTGCCCCAACTTCGCAATTCAAACACCGTCGTTTACCGTTAGATTCATATAAAACTGGAATTATTACTGACATTAATCAAGTAGGTGGTTATCCAAACTATCAAGGAACTCCTTACAAAGACAGCGATAATGACGGTATGCCAGATGCTTGGGAAATTAAAAATGGCTTGAATCCTAAAGACGCAAGCGATGCCGTGAAAGATAAAAACAACGATGGCTACACGAACATTGAAGATTTCTTGAACAGTGTTGTAGATGTGAAAAGAGTAAAACCTACGTTGTAGAATGAGATGTTGAATGTTGGATTTTGAATTAAACTAGATTCGACAACTTTTTGAAAAGTTGTCGAATCTAGGTGTTTTAGGCTTTGGTGTTAATCCTAAAATCCATTCATCTTAAAAATCCAACATCCAAAATTCAACATTAGTAGTGTACGAAGGATTGAGAAACGTTTGGTAAATTTAAATTTCGAGACCT
>JBMLRK010000252.1:12502-25001 GCA_049241065.1 Spirosomataceae bacterium | reverse complement strand
GTGCATTCATAATTTTAAAATTAAATTTTGTAAGATGATTTATTTATATTAATTAGGAAGTATGGAGAGTAAGTACCCCTGTTTTGGAACATAAAACGTCCACTGCTCTAGTAGAGGATAAGGGAGTTAGTTGAGATTGTTTTGTCTCATGAATTGTAAGAAGTTATTATTTAAAGTACGAATTACGATTATTTGACACACTTGTTAGTTACAGATTGTATATCAGAACTATGTGCAAAAAAGGTAAAACGCCCCTAAATATAGTAAGCCATTTGGTTTCGGTTATAATTGTACTTATTAAGATGGACGGAACGGGAACTACTATGTTAGGCAGCATATTAACAAAAACAAACTTAGGCTTTGCTTCTATTAATATTGGTCGTAAAGATAATTAACAATTGTTGATAAATTTACATTCTTCACTACTAATTAATTTTATTGACCTATATCAACAACACAACGATTATGTATTATATTGAATATGTTATATCTTCTCAATACTATTAGACTACTTAATTATACATAAGTCACTATGATACTGTTTGGATTTGAAAAATGCCGATTTAAATATAAAATAATTGTATTTTATATTTAAATAAGACTATTTATGAATAATATAATTCAGTTTTAGAATATGTGTCTTTCCTTTGATTTGCCCTCAACCATTCTACTGAAACAAAGCTCTATCACACGCATTACATGCGTAAAATAATTTACAAAAAAAATCTAATGAGGATATGATTTAGGTAACTCTTTTTGTAAGATGGATAATATATTATTCAGAAGAAATGCATCAATTACTTTGCCAAAATGTAAAAAACAGTATGAAACTCAATATTTATTGTTCAAAATAACAAATTTTATACCTCAAAAGGCTCTTAAATCGTATTATTCTATTGATGAGTTAAGAATTTGATAGTAAATTTTCAAAAACCGCCTTTGCACAAAAATTATGCCATTTTGTCTAAAAAAGGCTAACCTAGACATTGTATAATAACCATTGTAACTATTCTATCAAGTGTCGTATTTCTAATGTTTCTGTTTTCTTCCGAGCTACTGAAAAGAGATTAGACAACTTTACAAAGAGCGATTCCACTACAACTAGAATCTATTTTAACAAAAGTATATGATTATTATTAGTTATTTTTGCACATAAATAAACCATGTGCTTCTTAATTTTAATCATCTATAAATGACACCGAATGACATTAACTTACAACATAGAGGGCAAATGCTTCTTTATGTTCAAATTGCCGAAGCAATTATAAAAAAAATTGACAACGGAGAGTGGGAGAGTGGATTTATGTTACCCTCAATCAATGTTTTTAGCGAAAAGTATAAAGTAGCAAGAGCAACCGCTGAAAAAGCCTATAATTTATTGAAGCAACAGGGATATATTTCTTCTATCGGTGGAAAAGGATATTTTGTAGAATCGGCACAAGATCGAAAACCTAAAATCTTATTCATTTTCAATAAAATAAGCTCTTTCAAAAAAACTATCTACTACAGCTTTTTGGAAGCATTGGGCAATAAGGCAATTGTGGATATGCAGATACATCATTACAACCCTCAAATATTAAATAGTATTCTGGAAAATAATCTTGGAAAATATCAGTACTATGTGATTATGGCTCATTTTCAAGAAGGTGTTGCTCCTGATGTTTATCAAGACATCTTAAAACGTGTCCCTCCTGAATCACTTATTTTAATCGATAAATGGCTAGATGGATGTGGGACAGAACAGGGTGTTTACCAAGATTTTAAGAATGACATTTATACTGCTTTGAACGATGCCAAAGGACTCATTGGTAAGTATAAGAAAATAGCCCTGTTATTTCAAGAACATAGAAATCACCCAATCGAGGTAATTCAGGGTGTAAGGCAATTTGCTGAAGAAAACATGAAAACTACTGCAATTTGTACAGATAGTAAAAATATTGAACTTGAGAAAAAAACCTTATACATTACGCTTTATGATGATGATTTAGCAACGTTACTAAAAAAAGCTAAGCACAATAATTACAAATTAGGGAAAGATTTTGGCATCTTATCCTTCAACGAAAGTGAATTGAAGGAGGTGCTTGATATTTCGGTGATTAGTACCAATTTCGAACAGATGGGACAGGCTGCTGCTAACTTAATTTTAACTAGGAAAATAGAGCGAATTAAAAATCCGTTTACCTTAATTAGAAGGAAGTCTTTATAAGTAGTAAGACCCCATTAGTTAATTGTATATCCGTTATCAGGAGAAACTCAAAACCAATTAGTTACGCTATTATCTTAAATCCAGATTAAGGAAAATGAATTATTCAATTTCCTCAATCTGTTCAAATATGTCTATTTTATGTCGCCATATTCGAGCATAAATGATTCGAATACGTAAAAACAAGGTAGTTTATTCTTATCTTGCGGCTCGCTTTTTGCGAATTGCATCTTTAATTATCCAAAAAATAAATCATGACAACAAGAAGAGAATTTATTAATCAACTAGGGCTAATTACCTCTGGAGCATTGCTTGCTCAATCAGACTTATTGGCTAGTAATGTCGTTAAAATGCCTACTCAAATTGGTATTCAATTATACACCTTACGTGATAATTTGGACAAGGATGTCAAAGGTACCATTCAACAATTAGGCAAAATCGGGTTTAACCATGTTGAAACGTACTTTGGATATAAAGGCGGTGGAACTGATAGTTTTTGGGGCTTAAAGCCAAAAGAGTTGAAAACCTTGTTGAATGCCAATAAGTTAAAAACTCACAGCGGGCATTATCAGTTAAATGATTTCTTAACACCTGGAAATGGGAATGCAGATGCCTTACAATATCAATTGGATATTGCTGCCGAATTAGGACAAAGTTACTTAATTGTACCAATTCCTCCTTTTGGACTGTGGGATAAAATGGATACGAGTATCTATAAGTTCATGGCTGAACAACTCAATAAAGCGGGAGAAGTAGCCAAGAAATCGGGTATTAAATTGGGCTATCATAACCACTTCTGGGAGTTCAAAAAGTTATCAGACGGAAATGTAGGTTATGAAATCTTATTGAATGAAACAGATCCGAATTTAGTATGTTTTGAATTAGATTTGTTCTGGGCAACAAAAGCAGGTCAAGATGCGGTATCCATTTTCCAGAAACATCCAAAAAGAATTGTGATGTGGCACGTGAAAGACATCGACAAGTCGAAAGCAGGGTCGGTATATGCAACACCAGAAGGGCAGAATGCAGGGGTAATGGATATTTTGAAAGACGTAAAATTTGCGGAAGTTGGTTCGGGTGCAATGGATTTCAAGACCATCTTTAAACACAACAACGATGTGAAGTATATTTTTGTAGAGCAAGATCAAATTTATATGCCAAATAAGTTGGACAGTGTTGCTCAAAGCTATAACTATATCAAAAAGAGCTTATTAAAATAGCACTCATGTAATTAGTTGAAATGAAAAGCTTCTCATTAAGAGAAGCTTTTTGTGTTTAAATTAGCTTTAGTAATGATATAGTATAAATATCTCTATATTTTTTTCACAAAAGACGAGTAATATTATAGAGTATATGGTTTATGTACACTATCTTTGTATAAAATTTAAAAATATCCGTATTTATATCATCTCATGGAAAATAAAATTGAAGATATTATCAACGATGGTCCATCTGTTTCGCTAGAAACACCCGTTATCAAAAAATATCAAAAATATTGGATTGGATTAGGTCTATTCATTATTGCCTCCATTTTGGTTGTCTCATTTGTACCGAGTGCAACATTGACAGACCTCCAAATAGCTTTAAGCGGAGAAAATAACTTATTCTATTGGATGGTATTGGCAGGAGTTGGGGCTGAAATGGTAGCTGGTTCGATGGGAATGGGCTATGGGGTAATTTGTACAACCATTTTGTTAATCCTGAATGTGCCACCTATTTCTATTAGTGCAAGTATCCACTCAGCTGAAACTTTTACGAGTGCAGCAGGAGCTATCAGTCATTATAAATACGGAAATATTAATAAGAAATTAGCGAAAGCATTAGCCATTCCAGGAATTATTGGAGCAATTTTGGGTGCTATTGCCCTGATATTAATTCACCATAAAAGTCCATCATTTATTAAACCAACGATAGCTGTTTATACGTTTTATTTAGGGGTGAAAATTTTGATGAATGCTTTCAAAAAAGAAGCAAAAGCAGGAGAACCAGTAGTGAGAGGAAAAGTTAATATTATTCCACTAGGGTTGTTTGGTGGCTTTATTGATTCATTTGGTGGTGGTGGCTGGGGGCCATTAGTAACAGGTACTTTTATCAAAAATGGAAGAACACCTCGTTATGTAATTGGTAGTTCGAGTATGGCAAAATTTGCCTTGACTTTTGCTAGTGCATTTACTTTTTTTGTAGGTGGTGGCTTTGGACAATGGCGAATCGTTGCTGGGTTGCTTATCGGTGGAGTAGTTACCGCTCCGTTATCGGCTATGTTAACGACTAAACTTCCTACCAAAAAAATGTTTATTGCAGTTGGTATCGTCGTTATCGTTTGTAGTATTATTTCGTTCGTGAGAGCAATTTTGAAATAACACTATCTCTTATCAGGACTTCATAACAAGGCCACTAAGTTTACGAACTGGTGGTTTTTTTTATGCTCAAAAAACTATTTAACATAAGAAAAATTATACGTCAAAAAAACAAGTAAACAAAATAGTATTTTTTGAAGGATGAAAACTCACCTTCAGATTCTATCGTTAAATATACTCCTTTGATAATCAGTAACACTCAGGGTGTATTTAAATATGTATAACGTCGAATAATGGTATATTTTAATTAATTTTGTGGTAGTTAGCACGATGTAAGACAGCAACTAACAAGCGAAAAATAGCTTTTCATTGGGCTTCACTGTTTTGTACTTTAGCAATACTTGATTTTGAATTGCCGATTTTGATAGATTCGAGGAATATTTAACGAGTACAACAATTTTAAGATATGACAAATTTCAAAAATTTTGACCTTAGCGGAAAGGTTGCTTTGGTCACAGGATGCAATAAAGGTATTGGCCGAGGCATGACGCTTGGTCTGGCAGAAGCAGGTGCCGATATTATTGGGGTAGCTGGTTCATTAGAACTTTCAGGAAGTGCAATTGAACAAGAAGTAAAAGCATTAGGTCGTAATTTTAAGGCGTATCAAGCAGATTTATCGAACCGTGAAAAAGTCTATGAGTTCATTGCAAAAGTAAAAGCAGAAAACCCTAAAGTCGATATTTTGCTGAATAATGCAGGAATAATCAAACGTAATCCTGTTGTTGACCACGGTGATGCCGACTGGGACAGCGTTTTAAGAATAAATTTGGATACCCCCTTCATCTTAGCTCGTGAATTTGGAAAAGATATGATTGCTCAGGGAAGTGGGAAAATTATTTTCACTTGTTCATTATTGACTTTCCAAGGAGGAATTAATGTACCAGGTTATGCAGCATCAAAGGGAGCATTAGGGAGTTTGGTGAAAGCACTTGCAAATGAATGGGCTAGTAAAGGAATTAACGTCAACGGGATTGCTCCAGGCTATATTGCAACAGATAATACCGAAGCATTACGAAATGATACAGCACGTAGCAATGCCATATTGAGTCGTATTCCCGCAAATCGTTGGGGTGAAGCAGATGACTTTAAAGGCCCTGTAGTATTCCTTGCATCCGAAGCTTCTGCGTATGTCAATGGAACAATTTTAACCGTCGATGGCGGTTGGATGGGCAGATAAAAACAGAAGGACTATCGACAAATTGAACCCTTGTCGATAGTCTTTTTACCAATTTATAGTTCTTTTCTATAACCACTAGAAGTTAATTCGAAACCCATACTTGGGTAAAATTTGTGAGCAATGGTTCGCTCCTCACAATTAGCACTTGTAAAAATTAGTTGATTTCCCCCATGCTCCTTAGCCCATAATTCGGATGCCTCTCTTTACCCTAAAATAGTACTTATGCTACGAATTTATTTATCTTTATAGCAAAAAGCATAAACGATATTATATGAATTATACCTTAAATCAACTTCAGATTTTTTTAAAAGTGGTTAAAACACAGAGTGTAACAAAAGCTTCGGAAGAATTACACTTGACTCAGCCTGCTGTTTCAATTCAACTCAAAAACTTTCAAGATCAATTTGATATACCCTTAACTGAAGTAGTAGGAAGAAAATTATTCATTACGGATTTTGGGAGAGAGATCGCAGAGGTTGCCGAAAATATCATTAATCAGGTGTATGCCATTAACTATAAAACATTGGCTTATAAAGGAAAGTTGACAGGTAGATTAAAGATTTCAGTGGTTTCGACTGGCAAATATGTAATGCCCTATTTTCTATCGGACTTCATCAAACAACATAGTGGAGTAGAGTTACTTATGGATGTTACGAATAAGCAGAAGGTGATTGAGAGTTTAGAAAATAATGAAGTTGACTTTGCCCTTGTGTCGATTTTGCCCACAAAACTGAATATAGAAAAACTAGATCTCCTACAAAATAAACTATACCTTGTAGGAGACACCAATGAAACGTTTAACCAAGTGAATATTACCAATGAAACGTTCAATGAACTACCTCTAATCTTTCGAGAAAAAGGATCAGGAACGAGACAGACAATGGAAAAATTTATTGAACAGAATAATATTTCCGTCCTTAAAAAAATTGAGTTAACCTCTAATGAAGCTATTAAACAAGCCTTGTTAGCTGGCTTAGGTTATTCGATTATGCCACTAATAGGAATTAAAAACGAACTGCATAATAATGAATTACAGATAATTCCAATTGAAGGGCTACCCATTACCACAACGTGGAGTTTGATTTGGCTAAAAGAAAAAAATCATTCCCCTGTATCCATTTCATTTTTAGAATACTTAAATAAAGAAAAAGATAACATCATCCAGCATAAATTTAGCTGGTATGAAGAGTATTAAAAATACCCAGATTAAACGACCTCAGAATTAAGTACTCTGTACAATTAGAAAATAAATAGGCATTCCAATTGTAATATTAACAGGGAACGTAACTGCCAGTGCCATCGGTAAAAAAAGTCCGGGATTCGCTTTCGGGACTGATATTTTCATGGCAGCAGGTACTGCAATGTAAGAGGCACTAGCGGCTAAAATGGCAAAGATAAATCGGTTTGCTACATCGTCCGTAACAAAAGAACTTAATAGAGCAATTACAGAGCCATTGATTAAGGGAATTAACGATGCAAAAATAGTTGGGAACATCCCGAACGAAAAAAATGCTTTTAACTTTTTGCCACTGGTAATACCCATGTCTAAGAGGAAGATGGCAAGAAATCCCTTAAAAAGATCATTTGTAAATGGTTTAATTCCTTCTGCTTGTTTGGCGTTTGCTAAGTATCCAATAACCAAACTTCCAAGAATTAGCAATACACTTCCGTTCGTAAATGAGTGCTTTAGAACGCCTCGTTTGTCAATTTTGTCTGATTCGACTTTATTAAATATGGATATTAACACTAAGCCTATTATGATTGCGGGAGATTCCATCAATGCCATGATGGCAACCATGTGGCCATGCAGTGTTAATTGTTGTGATTCGAGATAAGATACCCCTGTTACAAAAGTGACGGCACTTACAGAGCCATAAGCTGCAGCGATTGCCCCCGCATCATAAACTGAGAGTTTACGCTTTAAGATAAAAAAGGTATAAAATGGAATAAATAAAGAAAGAAAAATGCCGAATAACATCGACAATCCTATTTCATTCGTAAACGTTTCATGCGACAACTCTTGTCCACCTTTGAAGCCTATTGCAAACAATAAGTACAGAGAGATAAATTTTGAAGAATTAGCTGGTATTTCTAAATCACTTTTAAAATATACAGCAATCAAACCCAGTATAAAAAATAGCAATGCTGGGTTTGTTAGGTTTTCGATTAGTAAATTATAATTCATGAGTACTGTTGTTATAGGTAAATAAATCTTTTAATACTTAACTTTTGTTGCTCGTTCCAGACGGTCATTTAGCGTTTTACCTAGTCCTTCATTAGGGAATCTTTCAGCGATGATGACATCTAAGTTATTTTCATCCAAATGATGTAATGCAGCATATAATTCCTTTGCCGCTTCTTGTAAATCTCCTGCCTCCGATAATACGACTTGAAGTACATCTTTTTCTGTTAATAGCTTATTTTGGAAAAGAAGTAAACCGACTTTTTTCCCCTCAAACGACTCCAGTAAACCAAGTATGTCTGTTGTCAGATAAGTCCGTGTCGTTGGAGCATAATGACGAGAAAGCATTCCTGGCGAATTGGGTTTACTCTCATTGTGTATTTTAATCGTGACCTTACCTACCACTCGTTCTATTTCCTCTACCGCAATAGAGCCATGTCTGTACAAAACAGGCAGCCCATTCTCAAATCCAATAATGGTAGATTCTATCCCTCGCTCACATATACCTCCCTCTAAGATGACATTAAGTTTCTCTTCAAAATAGTTGAAAACGTGTGTTGCACTTGTTGGACTGATAGATCCAAAAGGGTTGGCACTCGGAGCAGCCAACGGAAAATCTAGTTGCGATAAAAGAGCTGAAATTACTGGATGATTTGGTACTCGTACGGCAACCGTTTCTTGTCCTGCTGTAATCAAATCGGAAATGTGAGCCTGTCTTTTCAAGATGAGCGTCAATGGCCCAGGCCAAAATTCTTCGGCAAGTTTGAAGGCTATATCAGGTATTTCGCAGGCAACTTTAGTTAAGAATGTGGTTGACTTAATATGTACAATAAGTGGATTGTATAAGGGTCTATTCTTGAGACTAAAAATCTTCTTTATGGCACTTTCACTGTACGCATTTCCTGCTAATCCGTAAACGGTTTCAGTAGGAACACCAATAATTTCATCGTTCAATAATGATTGTACAGCCTTGGTAATATCCGTTGTTATCATGGCACTTTATATTAAAAATTAGTATTTATTACTTGACTCCTCTCATAGTCTTATCAACGTCTTACTTCTTCATCATCCGAGAAACTTGCCAAAGTAAAACATCCAACTACGATTCCTAAGGAAGCAAAGAGATCTCTATTAACGGTATCTTTAGTTAGAAAAATCGTGATTAGTAAACAAAATAATACTGCCAGTGCGAGGTACGTTTTCATCTTTATCATATCTGTTTCATGTATGTTGGTTATTGGATTTGTCTAACTAGTGATTAAACTTATTTTAGAAGTGTGTGAAAGAGGAGTTATGAATTCTTACTTAGCTATTTGTTTTAGATAATAAACCTGTTTTGCTAATGATTCTGTAGATAGAACAGATTGGAAGTATAAAAAAATAGACAAGTAACTTCTCTCCAAAAGCAAGTAACGTGATAACAATGAAGGGAGCTAATACTAATTCTAGATCCCAATTAACTATTTTGGTGTGTTGTAAATAGCATAAGCCTGCAACCAGACCGAGTGTTATGAGTACTAATATCCCCGATATTGTATTGTGTTGATTTTTCATACCACAAAGTTGAAAAATCATAATCATAATTTTTTATTTATATTTTCAATGAATTGCATAAAATAAATTTATGTACAAAAATCTAATAACCCTTATTCACACTAATTTAATGTAGCATAAATAGGATTTACAAAAACAGAAGAGCCTTTTATTTTGATTACAAAGAAGGAAATAAAGTTGGACTTAAAATTCGGAGGAGATACTTGACTGGAGTTGAAGTTATCATAAGTTTTATCTGAAAATGTACGGTCTTCAACCAATAGATTAATAGGTTTACTGATTTGGTAATTATGATGATTATAATTAATTAAAACATTGATTATCTGATAATTATATCCGTTAAAGTTCGAAACAATTTGGTCTGATTTCTACGTATTAATTCCTTTAATTTGAAAGTAGATTTAACATTCTTTAGCTTTCTTAAAGTACTTAATCCATCCTATTCCTGTTCGATTACTTTCTTAAAATTGCACATTCCAAAATGGCTAATGTACTCACGAAATATGGGTCAGATAGATACAAACGTTCATACATTTAAAACCCTGACATCCGCCAAATTGATGACTCAATTGGGCTAATATCAGGGTTTCATTTAGGCTAAATTTCTTAATTCTATAAAATTGACACACTATATTTTATAGAAAATAAGGCAAGACTAGCATTTATTCGCAGGCACTCAGTTCTTTTTTATACGGAATAAAGCCAAACCAATGCAAAAAAGTTGACCGTGAAATTCTAAAATTGATTGGAATAGCTAATAACGAAATAATGGTGATGGGTATAACATAGCCCATTGCAGACGGATCTCCAAAGAAGAAATAAATACCAAATCCCACGATAATCAAAAGCAAGATTGTGAAGCCGTAACTCATAAACATAGCCCCGTACCAAAACCCAGGTTCAACTTCAAAACGCAAATTACAATGAGGACAATTCGTGTGCATTTCATCGAATTTATCAACTCGTAGGTTTGAATATTTAAACATATTACCTGTTCGGCATTGTGGACATTTGGCTTGTAAGATAGCCATTGTTTTGCTAGAAGCAACTGTTAATTCGGGGGTGTTGTAATTTTCCATTATAACGAAGTAGTAAGCAAGTTGAACGTTCAGCATCAACCCTTAAATTAAAGACCTATTGATGAAGTTTTTGATGTAATTTTTACGCAACCGTTAAATGATGATGCTCGATTATTGCTGGATTATATTTGAAAAAGATATTCAACCAAATAATCCGTGAAAGTCGATAATAAATGGGTACGAATAATAAGGTGACAGCGATATAAGCAATCATAATGGGTGTGCCATAAGCATCTGGAAGATAAGTGGAAAGTATCGTTAGCATTACGAAAAGACCAACGCTGAAAGCATACGTAATGTACATTGCTCCAAAGAAAAAGCCTGCTTCTTTCTCGTAACGCAAACCACAATGGGGGCAAAATTCGTGCATGGCACTCATTTGCTTGTAGGGATTTTTCGTAAAAAACACGTCCCCTTCTTGACAACGTGGACAAGTCATTGTTGCTACGCTGTATAATTTATATCCTTTACCTACCATGATTTTAACGCTATTTAAACCTTGTTTGACATCTTTACTATGACAACAAAGGTAGCCTTCAAGATAGGGATTGTGATAATATTCTTTACTACTTCAATAGTACTATTTACTTATTTATGTTTATTGGCGTTCAAGTCTAAATTGTTCGGGCGTTTGCTTTACTTCCTTTTTAAATACCCGTATAAAGTAAGAACAGTCCTCATAACCAAGATGATACGCCATTTCACAAACCGACATAGTGGAATAAAGCAATAAGCGTTTTGCTTCTAACAAAATACGATCACGTATCAATTCTCCTGCTTTTCTTCCTACGGTTTTATTGCATACTGCATTGAGGTAATTTGGGGTGATATTCATCAAATCGGCGTAATCCTTTACCAATTTATACGAACGAAAATGAATTTCTATCAATGCCTCAAATTGGCGAATTTTATCAACATTTAAGACCGCTGTCTCGTCCTTAAAATTAGGCTGATATACTCGCAAGGAATAAATAAAGAGCTGTTTTAATAAGGTATTAATGAGGGCTTCATAATGCGGTTTCTTCTGAGCATATTCTTCTATGATTCTTTCAAAAGCGGTTTCCACCAGTGCAGCATCAGATTCATCGAACGTCACCAGCGGAATATCATTATTACTATTATTGAGAAAAGGCAACGTAGATAAGGATAAATGCTTATCGGTAATATCATAGAACTCTTTTTTGAAAAAAAAGGTATAGCCAACCGTATCCTCCGAAAGAAACCATTCATGCACTTGCCCTTCGTTCATAAAAAAAAGCTGATTCGGCTCTATCTTAAAACGTCGAAAATCAATATCATGCCAACCACTCCCCTGTTTTATATAAATCAAGTTATAAAAATCATGGCGATGCGGAAAATCAGCGGGAGTTAAGGTTTTTGCGTGAACTTCCAGCCTGCGTACATCCACGTTCATAGTAATGTGATGACCACAACTATTAAGTTGCTCAATGGTGATTATCGGAATGGGCTTCGACATAGGTTCTTGGATAATGTGGCACTGTAATGCCTAGTAATCACAGTTTTATCTGTAAATTTAATGTTCAAGCTGTTGTACTGCTTCAAGCAATTGTTTTTCCGTAGGCAAAATCAGTTCGTACTTACTTGCTACAATTTGTTTATCATTTTCGGGTAAACTAAATTTCACCACCGTATCGTTTTTATCGGTACATAACAAAATACCGATAGTTGGGTTTTCGTGTGATAATCGTTCCACTCGGTCATAATAATTGACATACATCTGTAGTTGCCCAACATCTTGATGGGTCAATTTATGCGTTTTGATTTCGATAATGACAAAGCATTGTAAGAGTCGGTTATAGAAAACTAAATCCACAAAAAACTCATCGTCCTCTAACAAGATTCTTTTTTGACGAGCCACAAATGAAAATCCGTTACCCATTTCGAGTAAAAACTCTTGTAAGTGGGTAATAATGGCTTGCTCCAAAT
>JBMLRK010000252.1:1764-12402 GCA_049241065.1 Spirosomataceae bacterium | reverse complement strand
TTACCCATTTCGAGTAAAAACTCTTGTAAGTGGGTAATAATGGCTTGCTCCAAATCCTTTTCGTAATAGCTACTTTCTCGTTTAAGTCCTAAAAACTCCAAAAACATCGGGTCTTTGATAATTTCTTTTGGTTCAGAAACGTGTTTTTCTCCATGAGCAACAGCCAACACACTTTCTTTGTCATTACTCATCAATAATCGTTCGTACAATAAGCTATTAATCTGGCGTTCCATTTGCCTAGAAGTCCAATGATTTTTGATACTTTCAGCAATGTAAAACGCTCGTTTATCTGGGTCTTCTACTGAGATAAGTAGTTTATACTGTGTCCAATTCAATTGCGTCCGCAGTGCGGACGCAATTGGGAAAAGCCTATAAAATTTTCTACAACGTTCTAATTGTCTTACCCCAAAGCCAGAACCGAATTCGGGTTCTAATTGCTTAGAAAGGTATTTAATTAGGTATTTTCCATATTCAGCACGCTCTTTTCCTTGTTGTTCTTCCTCAAAAATATACTTACCGATGTGCCAGTACATGAGCGTTCGCTCGTGGTCAACCGCTCGAATTGCACGCTCTTGAGCTTCAAAAATAACTGCCTTAATTTGGCTTACTAATGCGGTATTTACTAATTCCATTTTAGGTGTAAAATTTAATGCTTGTAAACTAGTTTTGAAAAAAGCTATTGCCCTCTTTTTTCAAAACTATCTATTCTCTTGTTAATTTCCAAATGCAAAAAGAGGAACAAAACCTTTTGGCTGTTCCCCTTTTATTTAGAATGCTATGGATATTAAACTCTTCTAAAAAGCCCAAACACAAAATTTTGCTGTGTATTGAAAGGAGTTGTATGCTCCTCTTTCGTAATTTTCACTTTTTCAAAAATAGGCTGCATTACCGCTATCAAGGATTTCTCACTGTACTGACGAATGCTTAAACCACTACATTTGAGAGGCCCCTCTTCTGAAAATGTTCCAATCACAACACTCGAATGGGCATAGTCTCGAAGTAAATTTTGATATACATTCACGTCTTCATCTTTCGTTAGAAAATGAAATACCGCTCTGTCATGCCATAAATCATATTGCTGTGTAGGCATAAATTGCGTAATATCTGCTACTATCCAAGTTACTAAATCAGCCTTATCGCCAAGTCTTTTTTGAGCTTTTTGAAGAGCCTTTTCTGAAATATCTAATACGCTAATATTCAGATAACCAGCTGCTAATAAAAAATCAACCAATTTGCTTTCTCCCCCACCAATGTCGATAATGGAAGCATCTTTAGCCAAATTCAAGGTTTCGATTAAGTGAAGTGACATCGTTGGTTTTTCTTGTGTCCAACTCACTTCATGAGGGTCTTTGGTTTCATAAACCGTCTCCCAATGCTTTTTTAAGGCATCATTAAGCAACGCTTCCATAACCTCCTATCAAATTATAGACTTTCTCACAACCAATTTTAGCTAATTGTTTACAAGCTGACGAACTACGGTTTCCGCTACGACAATAAACGTAATAGCTTTTTGAGGTATCTAAACTATCCAATTTTTGAGCAAACTCTCCCGAAAGGAAATCCATTTTGATGGCTCCTTTTAGATGTCCTGCTGCAAATTCTGAGGCAGTTCTTACATCCAAAATCACTACATTCTGATCTGACGAAACTCCTGCCATAAAATCAGTAGCGGTCAACTCTTGGTATGCTTTTTTACTTTTAAAAATATCAAATAAACCCATGTTTTTATATTTTAACACTTGTACACAAGTATCTTAAATTCATTTTGTAACTACCTAAAACTAGAATCTTAAATCCAAAATCTAACATTCAACATCACCACTCAATGCGGTAATTTATCTTTCAAAAAACCATAGGTCCAAGTACCTGCAATAGCACTTAGTAAGGTAACTGCGACTACACCAAATCCACTACCAATTTGAGCAAACAAAGGGCCTGGACAAGCTCCTGTGATAGCCCAACCTAAGCCAAAAATAAGCCCCCCATAAATTTGACCTTTATTAAACGTTTTGTCATGAAAAACAACTGTTTCTCCTGCTAAGGTCTTGATATTAAACTTTTTAATCAAATATACCGAAATACGTCCTACCACTACGGCCGTACCAATTACCCCATACATAAAATACGAATGTAAACGGAACATCTCTTGGATTCTAAACCAAGAAACGATTTCAGCTTTTACGAATACGATACCAAAAATAATACCGACGATTAAATATTTAATATTACTAAATCCTGCTTCTGATTTTTGTTGGTCGTTGGGAGCATCACATACAAACTCCTCTACTTCTGGTTCTATCTCTAATAAGTCCTTATTCATTGCCGATTAATTTAAAAATAAATGGAAATAATACATTCGTCATAAAAAAGCCACCTGCCATAAACGAAATCGTAGCGATTAACGACGGTAATTGTAGATTTGATAAGCCCATAATGGCATGTCCCGAAGTACAACCTCCTGCATAGCGAGTGCCAAAACCAACTAAAAAACCACCTAACACGATAAAAATCAACCCTTTTAACGAGAATAGGCTCTCAAAACTAAAAATATCGGCAGGTAATAAATGTCCAAAATCGTGTACGCCTAATTGTTGCAAAGCCGATACGGTTTTTTCGCTAATCTGAATGGGTTCTGGATTGGATAACAACGTAGTTGCAATAAATCCTCCAATACCGATGCCTAAGACAAAAAATAAATTCCATGCTTCTTTTTTCCAATCGTACTTAAAAAAAGGAATATCCGCAGGAAAACAAGCCGCACAAATGTGACGTAAAGAGGATGAAATCCCAAATGACTTATTTCCTATCAATAATAAGATGGGGACAGTTAAGCCAATTAATACCCCAGCAACTGCCCAATGCCAGGGTTGACGAATTAATTCTAACATTATATTTAGTAGTTTAGTTTTTAGTTAGTTATGAGGTCGTATTTTGACCTCATAACTATTTGTTTTGTTTCTCTTTGCCTAGTTGATAGGGCTTGCACCCTATCCTTAGCGATGTCACCCCTTCGGGGCTATTGCCTATTTGCCTTTGTGCATCGTTGATAGGGCTTACACCCTATCCTTAGCGATGCCGCCCCTTCAGGGCTATTGCCTACTTGCTTTTGTTTCTCGTTACCCCGTTGATAGGACTTGCACCCTATCCTTGAGGATGTCACCCCTTCAGGGCTATTGCCTACTTGCCTTTGTGCCTCATTGCCTCTTTCCCTCTCTGCCTCCGAAAGAAAAGCTACTTCAACTTAGATTGACAAACGAAATCGGTAGTAGGAATTTCAGTTTTGGAAATAGCGGCAAATCCACCTGCTATATCTACGATATTATCGAATCCTCTGGATTTCAAAATTGAACAAGCAATCATCGAACGATAGCCTCCTGCACAATGAATATAATTGGTTTCATTTTTAGAAAATTCACTCATATTTTCACTCAGGCCTGCCAATGGAATATTCATCGCATCGGGTACGTGCTGAGCTAAATACTCACTTTGTTTACGAACATCTTTCACAACTAGTTGTTCTGTTCCGTTTTTAAAACGCTCTGCAAATGTTTCTGCTGAAATTGATTCGATGGTATCCACTTCTTTTCCTGCTGTTGTCCACGCATCAATTCCGCCTTTTAAATAGCCTAAAATATTATCGTAACCTACTCTCGATAAACGAGTTATAACTTCTTCAATATCTTCTTCTTCTGCTACGAACAAAATCTCATGCTCAATATCAGTCAATAAAGTACCTACCCACGGAGCAAAATCACCTTTGACCCCGATGTTAATCGCATTTGGAATAAATCCTTCCTTGAAAACCTGAGCCGAACGAGTATCCAAAACAATTGCCCCTGTTTCATTAGCGGCTGCTTCAAAAGCTTCTGGAGAAAGTGCTTGAACGTGGCTTTTAATATCTTCTACCGTTTTAATTCCCGTTTTGTTCATCATTACATTTTTAGGGAAGTAATAAGGAGGGGGTAGCAAGCCATCAGTAACTGCCGCAATAAAATCTTCTTTACTAGCTTGATTTAAGGCATAATTAACTTTTTTCTGATTGCCCAAAGTATCCACCGTTTCTTTCATCATGTTTTTCCCACAAGCACTACCTGCCCCATGAGCTGGATACACGATTAGGTCATCGGACAAAGGCATGATTTTCGTCATCAAAGATTCGTACAATAAGCCTGCTAAATCTTCCTGAGTCATGTGAGCAGCTTTTTGAGCTAAATCTGGACGACCAACATCTCCCAAAAACAAGGTATCTCCACTAAAAATAGCGTGGTCTTTTCCCTCTTCATCAATCAATAAAAACGTACTACTTTCCATCGTATGTCCTGGGGTGTGCAGTACTTTAATCTTGATTTTCCCTAGTTCAAATACCTGACCGTCTGTGGCTACAATCGCTTCAAAACTTGGTTTGGCAGTTGGCCCATAGACGATACTTGCTCCTGTTTGTTGAGCTAAATCAACGTGACCCGACACAAAATCAGCATGGAAGTGTGTTTCAAAAATATATTTAATAGTAGCGTTATTACGCTCTGCTTTTGCAAGATAAGGTTGTACTTCACGAAGAGGGTCAATGATGGCTACTTCTCCTTCTGACTGAATATAATAAGCTCCCTGAGCTAAACAACCTGTATAAATTTGTTCGATTACCATAATCTTAGTTGACTGTGTTTTTGATGTTGTGTAATAAGTTTATTAGATAAAATAAGGCAGGCAATACCAAGATATTACTTGAGCTATATCCCATAGCGATACATCCTCCTGCGATAAAACCAATGATGTTTAATAATTTTGTATTAATAGAAACTCCAATTTTTCGTTGTGCTGTAGGAGAGTTTTTCGCCCACAAGAAATTAGATACCTCACTCCCCAATGCCATAACCACTCCTGTAATTTGTGATGGTCTGATTTCCCCTTTGCTCTGATACGTACCAAAAGCATTTTGACTACTCGCTACCCAAATCAAGCCCCAAGCTGGGATAGTATGAGAGATAATGGCGTAAAACAATATACCAAAGTTCAGCAACAAAGGAACTGATTTCCAATAATTTACGCTACTATACTCCGACTTTGTAAAACAAGATGAAGCCACAAATGCTCCTAACCAATACACAAAAGCATAACTAAAGGTCAACTCTAATTTCTCCCATTTTCCATCTCCTATTTGTTGTACCAGACTACTGATATGCCCCGTTACATTGGTCAAAACTACTCCTATCTGCTTTATTCCTACGATGTTAATGATTCCAGAAGTACTGGAAAAAATAAAGGAAGATAGATATATTTTTCGTGTGGTCATTTACTTAATTAATTACAATACAAATATATGATAATATTTTCATATAGTCCAAACCAATTTGCTATTTTGGCTAAAAAATGCCTATTTTAAGTAAATTGTCCGATAAAAAAGGTGATTTGTGACGAGTGAAGATGACTAAGGGGGGAATGTATCTTAATTTTATTACGAGTAGAAAAGTGCATTTTGGCTAAAGATACACTACATCTTTAGCCAAAAACTCATTTTTTATTCACTTTTGGCTAAAGATGTCTGATAAAAGCAAAAAAAAGAGGTGTGTAAAAAGTGTAGCGTTTAATGTTCAAAGCATTATGTACCAAATAATATATCTGATTTTAGCTTTAATCTGAGCAACAGTTGCTCATAAACTTTTAACTTTTTACACACCTCCTTACTTATTTCAGTCCTTTTGCCACTTCTTGCATAAAAGGCAATAATTGATTAGCCATTACTTCATGCTCTTCGATACTTGGATGATACCCGCAACCTGTTGGCTCTACGTCCGAGAATTCAAAAAGCTTAATCGCTTTAGTCGTTATTTTCTTTTTAGCAACGATACTTTGTACATTTTTCAAACAAGTCATTAATACCTTCGCTCGTTCTCCTTTCACCATCGGGCTGGTTAATAGTACGATTTGAGCATTGGGATAATGCAATACGATTTTTTGAATGAATGTTACGTAAGTATTGGTAAATGCCTCCGAACTAAAAGCGGCTCTTGGCGTTTTGCCATCGCCCGAACTCAAATCATTCGTTCCCAAAGCAATGGATACAATGTCAGGCGTGAAGTCGTTAAAATTCCAACGTAAGGTACTGTCCGTTCTCAAATAAGCACTTTCGTATTGCTGTGGAACGGTAGGGCCATCGCTGTTCCAATTCCGATAAATCCCTGCTCCACTGATGGCACTTAACATAAAATTGGCATTCAAACCACGTCCCACTCTTGAGGCATAACTCCAATAAGCGTTATGTTGGTCGTACCACTTGCTACCGTTTCCACAAGGAATTTCTTTGGTATCGTTCCCCATGCCACAGGTAATGCTATTTCCGATAAATTCAATGTTTACCTTACTCGTATTTGGCAACGCCTTTACCGATTTTGCTTTCACACCATAAAAACCAACCACTCCATTGGCTGCTTCCGTTGCCTTATAAATTCGCAACGAATGCCAATCCAAGGTTTTAGTAGTTTTAATCACATAATCCTGAGGATTGGTATTAGCGACTTTTCTTCGCCCTTGATAAACACCGTCTAATTCGATGGCAATGTAATTGTAATCGCCTGTTCCAGCTACGTTATTGAGCGAAACCAAACACGAATCACCAGCAAATTGAAATTCAATTCGAGCCGCAGAACCCACCAATTCTATGACCTGATTTTTATTCAAAAAAGAGCGTCCATAATGAGCAATGGCGTTATCTGTCCCTTTAATTTGTTGAACCTGAGTGGTTTTACAAGAAAAAATAATAATGGTGGCTAAGCAGCCTAACAATAGCTTTTTCATAAACCTTATTTTTTATCAATCATTAAACACGTTGCTCCATAAGCAGGAATGACCACTTTAATACCGCCCGATGTCAAGCCTGATTTTGCCTTTATCGTATTATAAGTTGCAGGCCCTCCTGCTGCTCCTGTTGGGCCAACTCCATTTACCAACACCTTTCTTGAAAAATCGCCATTATCGTTTGAACCTTGTAAGGTGTACCAATAAAAGCGACTTCCCACTCGTACATTTTTCAAGAGAACTTCATACGTTTGGGCAGTACTTGAGGTATTCAGTAAAGTTACACCAACTTGTCCACTCGAAAAAGTAGAAGCGTAAGAAACAATGTCATTGGTAGTGGTACTCAACTTAGAAGCCACCAAACGGTCGCCAATGGTTTTCTGAAAATAGTACATATAATAAAACGAAGGGCGAGGATTCCAACGAGGGTCATCGCTGTTACCACCATCGCTAAATAAGCCGTGATCGTCTCCATTTTGCCAAGCGTTTAGCAAATCCCAACGCAACGCCATTCCATATTTATTTTTTATGGATTCGCCTTGAACGATAATTGCAAAAAGACCGCTGATATTAGATACCTGTTGTTTCAAATTTTGAGCCCACATATTCCATTCGGTAAAAGCAATTGGTTTTTGTACACCCGCATTGGTAGCAATTTCGCTTTTGACAAAGTTCATCATGGTCGTAGGTACTTCCAACGCTGAATTCACAATCGTTTTTACGGATGACGCTTCGCCATAAGGAGTAATGTAATTGTGAACAATGAAAAAATCGGGTGTATTTCCAATAGTAGGCAACATGGTCTCGTTCCACCTTTTGATAATTTGCGAGTCATTTGTTTTTGACTCGTGTATCACCGCCCCAATTTTGATTTTTACTCCCACTTCTGCCGCCGCTTTTCGCATCGAATCGGCATATACCTTAAAGTGTTTCGCATATAAATCTCCCGTTAAAAACTCAGGCTGTCCATCTTGATTTTTGGAAACATCAATGCGATAGCCCCTTTCCCAATCAGCATAATTTTCGTTACCAATTTCCCAATATTCCGTACGTCCTTTGTCATAACGAACCCATTCTGCTGCCAAATGAGCCGCTGTTGCAACAGGATTTTTACTAGTTCCATAACGAGCAAATCCATAATTAATCGTAATTACCCCTTTGTTATTACTCATCCGAAGCATATCGTAATAATTACTCAAAGAAGCTCGCCAGTTATCAGACGTTTGACCATAAAAAAACTGCATGGGTTGCTTTACGCCATCTTTATCTACGAATTGAGTTGGCACACCCCATTTATTCATGTAAGTAGCATCTGGCGTTTCTGTATTTGTAGTTGAGCCAACAGGTTTGGCATTCCAAAAATAAATATCGCTACCACTCCCCGCAGGCCAACGAATGACATTGGATTTAAGATTGGTAATATCGGTCATAAAAGAAGGTTGATCTACAAAAGTACCCATCCATGTATTGGCATTATGACCAAAAATCTGGCTTGGTATTTTCGTAATCACCTCCGAAGCATCGACCGTTACCGTGTTGAGAGCTACCTTAGGAACGGAAGCATCTTCATAGCTTGGGGGAACGTAGTTTTTTGCTTGCCAATTATCCAAAAAGAATCCAATCGTTTCGGGTAAAGCAGGATCTACGGCAGCTTTAATGACGGTATCGACAGGCGTTACCGTAGGCGTTGGGGTTGTTCCATCACTAGTAGATTTACAAGCTACAAGGGAACATAGGGCAAATAAGCCGATTAGTTTTTTCATGTTTTGTTATATAATTGGGAAAAAACAGCAACACAAAGACTTCCATTGCTGAGAGAAATGGATTAAAATTTACTTGAACTTTACCTCTTCGGTCACCCCTTTCCAAGTATCCGTACGGAAAGAAGAAAGTGGGAAACCTTCTTTGTTAAAAACGTTCGCATCGTCTGGTGAATCAGACCAA
This sequence comes from Spirosomataceae bacterium, assembly GCA_049241065.1. Classification (GTDB taxonomy): domain Bacteria; phylum Bacteroidota; class Bacteroidia; order Cytophagales; family Spirosomataceae; genus JALRIJ01. The sequence goes on along the minus strand of JBMLRK010000252.1, from coordinate 3,666 downwards.
GCATAACGCACCGCCACGGGTTTCATGCCTGAAGGAGCATACACGATGACTTTATCTCCTTTAATTTCGGCTTTTACATACACAAACTTTTTATCTTCACCTGCTATTTCAAAACCTTTCACGTAGCCAAATTTATCTTTCGCCATTAAACCTGAACCCGTATTTGTAAAAGAAATAACAACGTTATCTCCCTTAAATTCAGCAGTTTGATACAAAGGTGAAACCACCGTATTCGCTTCTCCATACGTAACTTTGTAGGCACTCGCCGCTAGACGCTTGCCTACGTCTTGTTTATTGATTGGGTGAATATCTTTGGGGTTTCCAATATCGGTAATGACCGCCATTCCCGTTTTGGGTAAAGACAAAGTCATCGTTTGAGCTTCTCGTAATTCTGCCCAGTTACTGCCTTCATTACTCGACTGATTTGTACCAAAATTGGCTAACTGAACAAAATGAAAATCGAACTTATCATTCCATTTTTTTCGCCAATCTTCAATCATCAACGGAAATGCTTGACGGTATTGATAGGCACGTCCTGCATTGGTTTCGCCCTGATACCACAAAGCACCACGCATTCCGAAGGGAATCAAAGGGGCAATCATGGCATTATAAATGGCAGTACCGACGTTATTGCTCAAATGAGCATAACTATGTTCTTCCGCAAAAGCAGGCATTAATTTCCAGCCGAAAGTAGGAAGCTGGATTTTTTCATCGGAAGAACTCACAAATAAATCATCGGGCGAACCAGAAATTCCTGTTCCAAACCAAGCGGGTTCTATCACTTTATTCATTTTTACAACCAAACGGTTGTCGCCTGCTTTCCATGTATTTTCGGGCAAAATGATTTTTCTTGCTCCTTTCAATACGCCAGCCGAAACCAATTTGCCATTGATATAAATTTCGTTATACGAATAACATTCTGCCAAACCCAAAGTAGTAACCTGACTCACCATTTCGGCAGGAATGCTAATATCTTTTGCCATATAGCCATTGCCACGCCATGCCCATATCCCTTGCCAATCCCATTGAGACAATACATAACTTGCTGTTTTCCAAGCACTCAAATCTGCATTGGGAAGAACGTATTTCTTTTCATCCTCCTTGGTAACGAGCTTTGTTGGATTTCCAAAAAGTTGTTCTTTCAAAGACGCTTCTGAACGTTGGTCGGCTTCTATCCAATCGTTAGGAAGCTGAGTAGCGTAAGCTTTAAAAGCATCCGAAGACTCCATTCCTTCTTTACTAATCCAGCCTTCAATCTGCGAACCACCCCAAGACGAATGCACTAAACCAATGGGAACGTTTAATTTTTGATATAAATCACGAGCGAAGAAATAACCTACTGCCGTAAAATCTCCTACAGTTGCAGGCGAACAAACTTTCCATTCTCCCGATTTTAGCGTTTCTTGTGGCTGCATTGCTACATCATGAGCGACAAAGAAGTGACGAATTTGGGGAAAATTGGCATTGCGTTTTTCTTCTGGAAAATTATTGGTTTTGCTCACAGGCCACTCCATGTTCGATTGCCCAGAACAAAGCCACACCTCTCCGACCAATACATCCGAAACCGTTACTGAATTTGTTTTGGTACTGGCTACTAATTGGTAAGGACCTCCTGCTTCAATGGGCGACAACTTCAACATCCATTTTCCTTTGCTATCCGCTTGTGCGATTTGCTTTTGACCCGCAAAAGTCACCGTTACTTTCTCGTTGGCAACAGCCCAACCCCAAACGGCAATGGGTTTCTGTCGTTGTAATACCACGTGGTCAGAAAACAATTGGGCTAATTTCAACTGTCCGAAACTAGTGATAGAAGCCAGTAGCAACGTAACTACAAAGAAGATTTTTTTCATGTTGTATGTTTATAAAAATATAGAGAGATTGAACTTATTATCTCATTTTGAA
>JBMLRK010000252.1:0-1664 GCA_049241065.1 Spirosomataceae bacterium | reverse complement strand
GTTTACCCGTTCCCGTTTATCCTACGAATCACCTCCATGCAGGCACGAGCATTGTGATAGGGACATTTCCAAAAACCCATTTTGTCTTCGGATTTCATGGGACTATAATCTTCATAAACGCCCCAAATCCATTCTCCTTTTTCAGGGTCAATTAAATACTTTTTCGTAAAATCCCAAAGTCCTTGAATGATGTCGAGATAATCTTCTTTTTGTTCAATTTGGTACGCATTCAAAAAACCAACCATTCCTTCCGCTTCGACCCACCATTCACGGTGTGTGTCGTAGTGTTTACTTACTTGGTCATACTCATGTACGAGACTTCCGTCTGCTTGCAAGCCTTCTCTCGAAGCCTCTGCCATGCTCACAGCGATGGCTTTAAATTTTGTGATTAAGGCTTCGTCGTGAAGCACTTCGGCAGCTTCTAACAGTAACCAAGCCGCTTCAATATCATGTCCATACGAAATTCCAGCCGACTGTGACACCCAATTTTTATCAAAAAAGAGAAGCATGTGATTGTTTGCAGGGTCGATAATTTTTTCAGCAAAAATGGCCAATAAATTACGGATTTGAGTTGCCAAAAAATCGTCCTTCCAAACCGAGTACAAAGTCGAATAAGCTTCCAAGATATGCAAATGCGTATTCATGGTTTTGGGGTCATTCCGATCTTTTTCACTTAATCGTAAATCGTCCAACAGTTGCCAATCTTGCGAAAATGCTTCCCAATAGCCCCCTTGAACAGGATCATAACTATATTGCTCAATCAGCTTAAAAAGCTCTTTGGCAAAATGCAAGGCTTCTTCTTCTTGGGTTGCTTTATAAAATTCGGCTAAGCCATACAGCGTAAATGCCTGACTATAAATTTGTTTTCTGGTACTTAGGGGATTGCCTTGATAATCGAGCGACCAATACACACCGCCATATTGATTATCTTTAAAATACTGTTGAATATAATGATAAGAGCGTTTTGCCATTTCGAGGTATTGAGCATTTCCTGAATGGTTGTAGGCTGCTGAAAATGTCCACAAGATTCGGGCATTCAAGACACCTCCTTTCGGAGCTTCGGGATGAATAAGCCCTTCGGAATCCATTTTCCCAATAAATCCTCCTTGTTTTTCGTCCACTGCATTGTGTACCCAAAACTGAAGGATGTTTTCTAACTCTTGTTGAATTTCGTTTTTAAAAGTTGTTGAAAGCATATTTTTATGTCAATATTCGTAAATGAGTGAGGAGTTTTCTGTCCTTAGTTATCTGGACAAAAAGTCTTTTATGCAAAAAAGAGAGAACGGTTACATTCTCTCCTTCTTGTAAGCGAACTGGGTGGTAATGTTGAATTTTGGATGTTAAATTTTGGATTTAAGTACTCGACAGAGTTAACCACATAGCACCATAGAAAACATAGTTGTGTGAAGATTCTGTAGTTACATAGGAGTCTTGAAATAAAGATGGCTGGTTATTCAATATAACAGCTATTTACTAGCGTATTAACTTCAAAATTATCCTTATCACTTATACAGTAGTCCGCAAAACCTATAAGGTTTAGTTCGTAATAACCTTATAGCTAGATTATTAACTAAAAGCTTATAGGTTTAGCTACTCAATCCATCCTTACCACTTATGCCGTTACCTGAGCATACTCAAGATTCTTATCTATTATACCTTGAAGG
>JBMLRK010000251.1:0-5585 GCA_049241065.1 Spirosomataceae bacterium | reverse complement strand
TAACTCCTTACGCATTTTCAATAATCCTTGCTCAGGACGAACTTTAGCATGTGGATCGTTATCGTATTTGATGTGTCCAACAGCACCAAAAAGGATAGCATCCGAAGCACGCATTTTTACTAACGTTTCTTCTGGAAGTGGATCGCCCGTTGCTTCAATTGCTACGTGACCGATTAACGCTTCATCATACGTAAAATCATGACCAAATTTAGCCGCAATTTTCTCTAATACTTGTTTACCAACCGTGGTAACTTCTTGTCCGATACCATCACCTGGTACTACTAAGATATGTTTTTTCATTTTATTGTTTTGAGGCACGGAGGCACAGAGGCACAAAGGCACAGAGTGTTTGGTGCTAGTCTTTAATTTTGTTAATTAATGAGCTTAGCATTCTATCTAATTCATTTGTATTAGATAAAAAGTCTTGAAAAACATCTTTAGAAATGTAGTTCAAGTTGAATGCTATCTCTATTTGTGTTTGCAGTTCAAAAAGAGAACCTATTGAAACTCTAAGAAATCGTTTATAATCTCCTGTGGAATTTCTTCCATAACCTTCAGCAATATTACTTGGAATCGAAATGGCACATCGTCTAATTTGAGCAGTTAAACCATAGATTTCACTTTGAGGAAAAGCGGACGTACTTTGATAAATGTCAGTTACTAGTTTCATTGACTTTTGCCAAACAAGTAAATCTCGATATGTTTTTATCATCATTTCTCATGTTTATTATACTCAAAACACACAGGTACAGAGAAACAAACCACTACTAATCAAACCTTTAACAAAGATATTTTGTCGCAATTTATTTCTATTTGAGGATAAAACAACAGTACACCACAAATCCCTTTGTGCCTATGTGCCTTTGCTCCTTTGTGCCTTCCTTCTACATCAAATTCAACATCTTTTGAGTAGCAATAATAGCCGCAACCGTTTGGTCAGAATCCAGACCATGCGTTTTGACATTTTTGCCATTAATATCCCAAACGATGATGGTTTCACAAAGAGCATCCGAATTACCTCCAGGAGGAATACGAACAGCATAATCTTTCAACATCGGAAGCGTTAAGCCCTTTTTGGCATAAATCTTATGCAGTGCATTCATAAAAGCATCGTACTGTCCATCGCCTTGAGCATTTTCTTCAAACAACTCCTCTCCTATGCGTACTTGAAGCGTAGCAGAAGGTTTTAAGTTTTTAGAATGCGTCAATACATAGTTCACTACCACCACTTTTTCTTCTACGGCATCGCTATCCAAGACATCCGAAATAATATACGGCAAATCCTCTCTCGTTACCATTTCTTTTCTGTCGCCAAGCTCGATAATTCGTTGGGTTACTTTCTTCAAATCTTCATTTGAAAGCTCGATTCCCAACTCCTTTAAATTCTTTTCGATATTGGCTTTCCCTGATGTTTTCCCAAGTGCATATTGGCGTTCACGACCAAAGCGTTCGGGCATTAAATCATTGAAATACAGATTATTCTTATTATCTCCATCCGCATGAATTCCAGCCGTTTGCGTAAATACATTATCACCCACAACAGGTTTGTTTGCAGGAATTCTGAATCCAGAGAACGTTTCTACCAATTTACTTACCGAATACAACACTCGTTCGTTCACCGAAATAGAGGCATCAGGAAGAAAATCCTTGATAACTGCCACAGCACTTGCCAAAGGGGCATTTCCTGCTCGTTCTCCCATACCATTCACCGTTAAGTGTAAGCCATGAGCTCCCGCACGTAAAGCCTCCATGACATTGGCAATCGCCAAATCATAGTCGTTATGTGCATGGAAATCGAAGTGCGTATCGGGGTAACGTGTTGTTAAAATGCTAATAAACTCAAAGGTTTCATTAGGTGTTAAAACCCCTAACGTATCTGGTAATAAGACACGTTTAATCGGTTCTTTCGTCAAAAAGTCTAAGTACTGCAACACATATTCTTGCGAATTACGCATTCCGTTACTCCAGTCTTCCAGATAGACATTACACGCAATTCCCTTTGAGTTTGCCAACGCAATCACCTCAGCAATCTCAGAAAAATGCTGTTCGGGAGTCTTTTTGAGTTGGTGTGTTAAGTGATTTAACGACCCTTTTGTTAAGAGATTCATCACCTTAGCACCTGCATCTAGCATCCAGTTGACCGACGTTTCACCATCGACAAATGTAAGTACCTCAACCTTATCCAAATAACCATGCTCTTTTGCCCAAGAGGTAATTTTTTTAACCGCTTGAAACTCCCCTTCCGACACACGTGCCGAGGCAATTTCGATACGGTCAACTTTCACTTCTTGTAAAAGCAACTGAGCAATCGTCAATTTTTCAGAAGCCGAAAAAGACACTCCACTGGTTTGTTCACCATCTCGGAGTGTCGTATCCATTATTTCGATGTGGTAGCCCCCCCTGCCCCCAGAGGGGGAGCTTATAACATTAGCCTTAGTTTCATTCATATCTTTTCAAATTTTGACTTTTTACTGGTAAAAATATACCTCGTGAAAAGTTCCCCTTTGGGGTTAGGGGCTTTTAATAAAGACTTTTCTCTGCAAATTCGTTGATTTCTGCTTTCATTGCTTGAAGGTAATCAATGTCGTCAAAGCCGTTCAGCATATTGTGCTTTTTGTAGCCATTGATTGCGAAGCTTTCTGACTCACCAGTTGCCACAATCGTAATCGTTTGTGCAGGAAGGTCGATTGTCAATTCAGCTTTAGCATCTGCTTCGATAGCAGTAAAGATTTTATCCAAAAATTCTGGACTCACTTGTACTGGTAAGATACCGATATTCAAGGCATTACCTTTGAAAATATCTGCAAAGAAGCTAGAAACTACACAACGGAAACCGTAGTCATAGATAGCCCAAGCAGCGTGTTCACGGCTAGAACCAGAACCGAAGTTATGACCACCTACTAAGATTGAACCTGAATAAGTTGGGTTATTCAAGACGAAATCTTGCTTTGGAGAATCGTCTCCATTGTAACGCCAGTCACGGAATAAGTTATCGCCAAAGCCTTCACGTTTAGTAGCTTTCAAGAAACGTGCTGGGATAATTTGGTCAGTATCTACGTTCTCGATTGGCATCGGAACAGCAGAACTCGTTAATATAGTGAATTTATCGTATGCCATTGTTTTTTGGTTGTTGTCGGCTTTCAGTTATCGGCTATCGGCTTTTAGCAGTAGCACTGTAACTTCACCTAAACAGCGTTTATTTTGTTAATCAGATGATATAATTGTTTTTTAATCGAAACTATTTCTTGATGAAGACCTTCATAATCATCAACAGCTATATAGCCTAAATCTTTGACTAAAAGCATTAAATATTCTAATTCAGAAGCAGAACCAAAAGAAATACCTAAAAATCGTGCAAAATCTTTTTCACTCAACTTCCCACATCCTTCCGCTATATTAGTTGGAATCGATGAACAAGCTCTTCTTATCTGTGAGGTCAATCCAAATTTCTCGTCATTGGGGAAATTTCGTGTAAAAGCATAAATCGTCAACGTCAATTTATGACTTTGTTCCCAAACAAAATACTTTCTAAAATCTCTCATTGAGCAATTGGCTCGGTTAAAATAAATACGATTAGTTTCGATTAAAGAAGTCAACAGACGCTATCTAATAGTTTGACTGCTGACCGCCGAAAGCCGATGTTATAATAGCTCTCTCGGATCGGTTACTACCCCTGTTACCGCAGCAGCAGCAGCTACTAATGGACTAGCCAATAAGGTACGAGAACCTGGACCTTGACGACCTTCAAAGTTACGGTTTGACGTACTTACTGCATATTTACCAGCAGGGATTTTATCGTCGTTCATTGCTAAACAAGCCGAACATCCTGGCTGACGTAATAAGAAACCTGCTTCTGTTAAAATATCTAAGATACCTTCTTCTTTGATTTGAGCTTCTACAATGTGTGAACCTGGTACAATCCAAGCCGTTACATGATCCGCTTTCTTACGTCCTTTAATGATAGAAGCAAAAGCACGGAAGTCTTCGATACGACCGTTTGTACAGCTACCGATAAATACGTAATCAACTTTTTTACCAATCATTGATTCATTTTCAGCGAAGCCCATGTAAGCCAATGACTTATCATACGTAGCTTTTCCACCTTCTACTGATTCAGCCGTTGGAATATTTTTAGAGATACCCATACCCATACCCGGGTTAGTACCATAAGTAATCATTGGTTCGATATCCGCAGCGTCGAACGTATATTCTTTATCGAATGTAGCATCTGCGTCTGTTTTCAATCCTTTCCAGTAAGCTAAGGCATTGTCCCATGCTTCGCCTTTTGGAGCTTTTTCACGACCTTCTAAGTAATCGAATGTTGTTTGATCTGGAGCAATCATCCCTCCACGAGCACCCATTTCGATAGACATGTTACAAACCGTCATACGGCCTTCCATCGTCATTTCTTCAAATACATTACCTGCATATTCTACGAAATAACCCGTTGCACCTGCCGTAGTCAATTGTGAAATAATATATAACGTAACGTCTTTCGGAGTAACCGCTTTAGACAATTTACCGTTTACATTGACACGCATTTTCTTTGGTTTAGGTTGCATGATACACTGCGAAGAAAGAACCATTTCAACTTCAGAAGTACCAATACCGAAAGCGATAGCACCGAATGCTCCGTGTGTAGAGGTGTGAGAGTCACCACAAACGATTGTCATCCCCGGAAGGGTAATACCGTTTTCTGGTCCTACTACGTGAACGATACCGTTTTTAGGATCACCTAAACCCCAGTGAGAAATACCGTATTTCGCAGAGTTTGTTTCTAATGCTTTTAACTGATTTGCTGAAAGTGGATCTTCAACAGGTAAATGTTGGTTAATCGTTGGAGTATTGTGGTCAGCCGTTGCGAAAGTACGCTCTGGATACATCACACCAATACCTCTATTTTCCAAACCTAAAAAGGCTACTGGACTCGTAACTTCATGGATAAAATGACGGTCAATTAAAAACACATCTGGACCATCTTCAATTTTACGAACTACGTGTGCATCCCACACTTTGTCGAACAAGGTACTCGCTTGATTACTCATCTATTGTATAAATTTAATTTTTACGAAAATGTCAAAAGGGATAAGCGTTATTTCTCTTGAGAAATACTTCCTATTTCACGTTACAAAATTCCTAAAAATAATTCAGTTTTGAATAACGCAGGGCGTTCAAATAATACTGTTTTTTGTTCAAAGTAAATAATTTTACAAAAAACATCATTATCAAGATACTAGCAAAACCCTCTAAAAACAGAAAGCCCTTCTTAGAAATATCCTAAGAGGGGCTTTATCGTAACCAAAGGCATCAAGTAAAAAAGGAACAGAGGCACAAAGTTGTAGCTATCAGTAAAATACCTATTGTATTTCGTTGATTATAAAAACTTTGTGCCTTTATGTCTTTGCAAACTTGATGCCTCTATGTCTAATATTAAAACGAAATCGGTAATTCGACTAAGGTATTTTCCCAAGCTAATTGCAGGGTAGATTGTTTATTTTCTACTTTCGTGAATTGAATGGACAGGTTTTCGACTACGGTATCCAAGTGTTTAGGAGTAACTTTTACACTTAGCACATCGTTTTTAG
>JBMLRK010000250.1:0-2145 GCA_049241065.1 Spirosomataceae bacterium | reverse complement strand
CCGTTCAAAATAGCATGAAGAATCCCTGCTGCTCCGTTTAAATCTGAATAGGTTGGGCCATCGTTGATAAACTCGTGACTAGCATATACAAACCAAATACCCACTTTGTTGATGTCGCTGGCATGACCCATTACGTCCTGTTCCCAAAGCTGTTTGGAGTACTCGTACTTGCCGTCGTATTTACCTGCACGCACACCCGTTTTGAGCTTAATGATTTCGGGAATACCCGTTGCTTCACCATTGGCATAGTCATAAGGCGAAGGCATTTCCCAGTGTCGAAGGCTATCGACATACATCTTTTCACACACGTTTTTTTGCCCGTCGTTGCCTAGCCACCAGACCATCCGCCACGAACCCAAATCAACTTTCGGATAGGCAGGTTGGTGTTCTAAAATCGAGTACGTATAAAGTCCTGTATCTCCCTTTCTGAGGACAAAGTGAATATCCATATCGGCAGGAGTCACATGACCTGCTTCGGGGGTAAATACTCGTTTAAAAGAGACATCCGCAATGGAGTCTGTTAATTTTTTTACCGAGAACGTACAGTTAAACATTTTCTCAAAGCCATAACTACTAGTCCAGTCGTAATACACATTTGTTTTGTTGCCCGAAGTACTAACCATTTCTAAGCCTTTGTAAATCAAGGACGTAATTTCTCCAGAACTCTTGGTAATCGTCGCTTTTACGATGCCATTATTTAAAATAACACTTTCGGCAACTTCTCTAATCAGGCTGTTGGGGTCTTGATAGACCGATACTACAGTCGTGTTGGCAGTAGCATTATAGGCAATGTCGAAGGTTCTACCCGCTTCAATAATCATTTTACCCGTTGACACTAAGGTCTGAAAATAACTACGTTTATCGCCCGAAACATTAATACTACCGCTTACTGTTTTGAAGCTAATTAAGCCCGATGCTCCATTAGTTGCCACCTGAATATCTGTCGCATAGACCGAACCTCCCCAGACATTGAGAACGCCATTTCCGCCTGCATTACGACCAATATACATGGCATTTTTGGAAGAAAAAGTACCGCCAGTTGTTACATTCACCGTTCCTTTGCCAGCATTTCCTACAAAAGCAACGTTGCGGACGTTAAAGTCTCCCCCGTTTGAAATGTCAATCGTACCGTTCAGTACGTCGCTATTACTTGGGTATAGTTTACCCGTTACTTTCAAATAGGCATCTACCGTAGTGTTCAATTTGGCAGGTCTGCGGGCAATAGGGTTGGAGTTGTCGCCTGATTGAACAGGATTGTTGGGGTTTCCTGCTCCAATGGTAAGGCTGGTGCTTCCTGCATCGTAGGGATTGAAGGTTGAAGGATCCCAATTGGCAGGGGTATTATAGTTCGAACTTACCGACCCAACCCACGTGGCCGTTTGGGCATAAGAAGGTAACGAAAGGCTTGTCAGGAATAGACAGCAAAGGATAACCAATAACGTTGGTTTTGACGTAAACATACGTTTCATGAGCAATAGATTGTTTTAAATTATTACAAGTTTTGTTAAGTTTTCCGACCTCTTTAACCACATAGATATATAGAAAACATAGTTATTTAAAGGTATGGTAATCAATTGTTTATGCACTATATGAGTAAGTGTTCCGACCTCTTTAAACACATAGATATATGAAAAAAATAGTTTTTAATAGATTGGTAATCAGTTGCTTATGTTGAATGTGTTTGTATAAGTACAAGGACGAATTATTTAGTTGCTACTATTTCTGCACCAAGATAATGGATTAATCTACTGATTTGGAGTTCCTTCTGATAACAGATATACGGTTAACTTATAACTTCTTGTTACTTAATTATTGGTAAACGAAGGCTCAGAAATGACTTCGTTTTTATCTTAATTTCAAAAAAAAGCTTGGATGCGGAGGTTGATTATAGGCTACGTTTTGCCAAGCTATTGCCAAACGGTACTGACTATCTTGCATGAAAGTAGGAAAACGATAGTTAGTTGGAATGGTAGTCGTATAAATCCGTAGTTCCTTATTATCGTTACTTCGCCAGATGACTTCTTCACGCCAATCACCCAATAAATCGGCACTGAGGCAAGGCGTTGCTTTACTTCCATTGTTAGCAGTTACTCCTTTGGCTGTCAGAATATTATCGGTTGTATTGGTTTGCCAATTCCATTTGTC
>JBMLRK010000249.1:0-14881 GCA_049241065.1 Spirosomataceae bacterium | reverse complement strand
CTTTATCTCCTTTACTATTTATTTTAACAACCCAAATATCAATATCTCCTTTTGAATCTTCTGTCTTATCGCCAAACTTCATTGAACTTGAATCTCCAACTAAAATAAACCCTCCATCTTGTGTTGAAACAATAGAACTTAAAATATGACCTCCTTTTAAAGTCTTATCCCAAATTTTGACAGGAGGTTTATTTGTGTTAGTTTGAGAATAACAAGTAGTAAAACCAATCATCCCAATCAATAGCAAAGCATAATTAATCGCACTCATTTTCTGTATTTTTAAAGTGTAAGTAATCATAAAATAGCAAAGGATTCGCATAAATATGAATCCTTTGCCCAAAAATTAAAGTATAATCATCCTGCAACAACTCAAAAACCAGCACCATACTCATTGCAAACCCAATTTTATCACGGAGTTCTAGGACTGGTTGTACGTTTAGCGAAGCGTTCCTACGACCTATAATCATGTAGGGTTTCTCGCTCGTTCATTGAATACCAACTCTTCAACTCATTCGGTAACAGCAAGTCTGGGACGCATAGTTATTATACTGTTTAACTTCTAAATCTACTAAAATTTTAATGAGATTGGAAATTCTCTTAGTCAAAAGTTCTTGATGTCCTTCTAACATTTCAAATAGTGTAATCTCATCTGGTAAAAAGCCTGATTGCTATAGTCCAACTCTCTATTATCCCCTTTTTTGCAAATCACAGTGTAGAACTTACTCGTTACAATTCACGCTATACTTTATACCGTTTACGTAGTGTTTATAACAGTTGTTAGTTTTCTTGTTTGAGGAATATGGATATTTGTTGGGTACATACTTTAAACAACTATCAAATGAACAAACCATTTTTTTTCATTTTCTCATTCTTAATAACTTTTATGATGTCGTCGTGTTCTAGCGATGATACAACTGCGGTGGTGGAGCCAGAAACGGCTAAATATGTGATTGGAACGTATGCTCTTTCTTCAATAAGTACTACTTCTGGTACTGCTGTTTCTGGGGTAACAGGTTCTGTGGTAGTCACTCAAAATACGAGTTCTACGGTAACAATCAAGTCTGCCCTTGTGTTCAAAACAGGTACGAGCACAAGTAATTCGACGGTTACTTTGGATTATACCATCGTAAAAAATGGCTCTAATTACGATGTACTGGATGCTGCTAAGGCAAAGGTTGGTACAGTAATTGGTTCTCAATTGACGCTTGCTGTAACGAATTTTAGTTCTGGGGTATCTTATAATGGTATTTTTACGAAACAGTAATGTTGCTACCCGATTAATTTTCGATAACTTATTCAAAAAAAAAGCCATACGAAGGATAACCGTCTCGTATGGCTTTTTTCTATTAAGAATCAGCTAGGAGTATCGTAAACAGAAGTAATTGGTTACTATTTTTTATACAACTATGTTCTCTACTGTGTCTATGTGGTTAATACTTACTCAACTAATTTTACAGTATATGAATACGAATATTTTTTGTCGAGCATTCGATATTGTTTGTGTGGCAAAGCTCCCCAACTGTTATCGCCTCCAACGCCACGTTGGTTGAGGTCAATATGAAGGGTATTTTCGTTACGCACTTTAATATCGGTTGGGTGCTGTTGTTTTTTGGTATTACCCGGGTCTAAATCTTCTGTTTTAAAGGGTAATAGACTAAAACAGAATTCTTTAGGTGCTTCAATTTGTAAGCCTTGTCCCTTGTCGTTAAGCACTTTTAGCCAGCGAGTATCGGTATGATAACCGTGTTCTTGCGGACGAATGTAATTGCTAATCAATTCTTTATGGCTTTGTTCTTCGTAAACACCCAAGAAAGAAGCGGTTTTACGGTCGCTATAATTTTCTAAAGGCCCACGACCATAATAGCTAAGTTTTCGTGCGGATTCGGCTAGTTGCATACGCATCCCAAAACGAGGTAATTCTGGTAAATTGCGGTCGCCCATATCCATGCTTGCGGTCACGTTTACCGAACCATCGCCTTGAATTTTGTAGCTAACACGATAAGGAACATTGATGCCTGCAAGGTCATAGTCAATATTTATAGTTAATGACCCGTCTGCTTGCTGTTCTCCCACTTGAACATTTTTTACGTCTCTGTTTACATGGGCATTTCTCCAGATACCCAAATTTGTTCCCATGTCACTACCAAAATCGTTGTCTGTGGCTGCTCTCCAAAAATAAGGTTCTGGTAATTGACGAATTAAATTTGGTACATTGTTCAATCCATAACGATTCCAGCGACCTCTTTTCGTGTCAAATTCGCCCGTGATGTTTCCTGCGGTAAAGCGGATTCGGTCTTGTTCACGAGTAATTTGCAAAGCACCTTTGGTTTCGGTTTTTGCTACAGTTTCAAAATACGATTGCGGACTCAATACAAATTGTTCACGAGCAATTTCATGTCCAGCAGGGACTAAAGCCGTTGCCACTTTAGTATAAGCAAATACTTGAAGGGTATATTCTGCCTGATTGTCGATGGCAGGAAGTGCTAAATGAACTTCTTTTTGTTGCTTCGGAGCAAGAGTGATAGCAAAAGAGCCTTCTTGTTGGGCAACACCATTTTTTGACACAACCCATTTGAATTGATAGGCATCTAAATTGGTGAAATCAAATAGGTTTTGTACCAAAATATCTCCTTTGCCTAGGTCTTTTTTCTTGAACAAAATGGATTGATACACTTTTTTCACTTCAAATAAACCTGCGTGCGGGCTACGGTCGGCAGCCACGACTCCGTTAGAGCAGAAGTTTTCATCATTTTGTAAATAATACCCACCTAAATCGCCTCCATACGCATAAAACGGTCTTCCGTCGGTTGTTGCTGTTAGCATTCCTTGATCAACCCAGTCCCAAATAAAGCCACCTTGCATGTGTTTTGAACTAGCAATAATATCCCAATATTCTTGGAAATTACCATTACTATTTCCCATAGCGTGCGAATATTCACACATGATAAAAGGTCTGGTTTTCGTAGAATCTTTGGCATAATTTACCATCGTATTAATGCCGGGGTACATCGGGCAAACGATGTCGGTATTAGCATTTTCGCCTGCTTGTTCCGACTGCACAGGGCGAGTCGAATCTTTTTCTTTCAACCATTTGTAGTTCTCATAAAAAACAGGGCCGTTACCACATTCATTACCCAAAGACCAAATGATGACCGAAGGGTGATTTTTATCTCGTTCAAACAAACGCACCGTGCGGTCTTTATGAGCAGCCGCCCAAAGTGGCAAGTAAGCAGGGTGCTTTGACTTATCAAAATTCCCTTGCCATTCTGCTCCCATTCCATGGGTTTCAATGTTGGCTTCGTCCACTACATACAAGCCGTATTCATCGCATAGTTTATACCAATACGGGTCATTCGGATAGTGACTATTACGAACGGAATTGATGTTAAATTGCTTCATCAACTGGATGTCTTTGAGCATCAATTCACGGTTAGGAACGTGTCCTTCTACGGGGTCGTGTTCATGACGGTTGACACCGTGAACTAAAGTAGGTACGCCATTTACAAGCAATTGAGCATTTTTGATTTCAATTTTTCGGAATCCAATTTTGGTATTTGTTACCCCCAAAATACCTCCTTTTGAGTCTTTTACGGTCAAAATGCAGTCGTATAAATTCGGGAATTCGGCACTCCATTTGGCAGGATTGGTAATTTTCCCGTCCAGTGTTGCCTCCAAATTTGTTGGATTCACTGCCACTTGTTTAGAGAAAATAGTTTTACCTGCCTTATCTTGAATTTCGGCAAGTACACTTCCTGCTTGAATCGCACTTTCTCCAAATTTGCGAAGTGACACGGTGGCACTAAACAGTCCGTCTTTATAATTTTTATCTAAATCTGCTTTTAAGAAATAATCCCAAAGGCTTGTTTTAGGTAAAGCGTACATAAATACATCTCGTTCGATACCTGATATACGCCAAAAATCTTGGTCTTCCAAATAGCTTCCATCGTGCCAGCGATATACTTGAACCGCCAATAAATTAGTTCCTTTTTGAAGAAAAGACGTAATGTCAAATTCGGCAGGAGACTTCGATACTTTGGTCATTCCTACTTCCTTTCCGTTGACATACACCACGGCATACCCTGTAATTGAGCCAAAATGCAATAAGATTTCACGCCCATCCCACGAAGTCGGAATGTTAAACGTTTTACGGTATGTTCCTACGGGATTATCGCCCCCGATGAAAGGAGGGTTTTTCGGAAAAGGATAAGTGATATTGGTATAAATAGGCGTTCCATAACCTTTACGTTCCCAGTTGGAAGGTACTTTCAAATCATCCCATTTGCTATCGTTGAGGTTAGTTTCAAAGAAATTCTTTGGACTTTTTTCGATAGAAGGAGCGAAGTTGAATTTCCAAGTACCGTTTAAGGATTGGTAAAAAGGCGACTTGGCATAGTCATTTTCCAGAGCGGCTGCTTTGTTTTCATAAATCATAAAGTCTGTGTGAGCAGGTTCTTTATGAATATCAACCACCGCAGGGTTTTCCCACGCATTTGGACTTTGGGCAAATCCTACCTGAGCGAATAATACGCCTAATAACACTAGTTTTTTCATTGATTGGTTCTTTTGAAATTATGATTCAGCGATAAATTTATATCTTTTGTATAATGAACCTATTTAAACTTTTGCGAAACCGCTGGCGAAAGCACCGAATATTTTCTGTTTGAGCGCAGCGAGTTTATATATTCTTGATTTTTTTGTTACTTTTTAGAAAGTTTAAACAGCTTCAATGTAAAGATGTATTACAGGGGGGGATATACTCTTCTATATCTGAAAATGTCTGTATTTAACTGTTTAAAGGTAATCTGTGCAGTTAGACTTCAAAGATACCTACCCCTAAAATGAAAGATACCCTAACCAGTAGGGTATCTTTCAAGATTAAGAAGGTCTAATTTGATTAGTAGAGTGGATTTTGGAATAAATTTTTATTCTTATTCATTTCATCCAACTTAATTGGCAAGAAATAGGCACGGTCTTTCCAGTTTCTATCTTGCACTTCAATCACCTTATAAGTGGGTGTTGTAGCAGTTGTTTTATCTGCATTTAACTTATAACGAATTTCAATTCCTTTCGCATTGTCGAAGGTAGAAGGAGCAATCATCCAACGACGAACATCGAAGAAACGGTGATCTTCATAAGCCAATTCGACACGGCGTTCGTTTCTATAACGCTCTAATAAAGCACTACCACTTTCTGTTATTTCTGGCATTCCTGCTCTTCTACGAATCATGTTAATATACTGACGAGCTTCAGCATCTTGTCCAAGACCGATACAAGCTTCTGCATAGTTTAACAAGACTTCCGTATAGCGTATAAAACGCCATGGGTAATCTTGTTTAACATATTGTGCATCAATGGTTTGGTCGATAAATTTGCGGAGATAATAGCCAGAATATGTTCCATTCCAGTCTTCAATAGGTCCTTTTCTAGTATCTAATCCAGGAATAACATCAATACTATTGGTGGTAGCATTCCATTTTTCCCAAACGCCTACTTGGATAATACCTTTAGGATCAGAAGCCACTACATCAGACGGACGTTTTCTCCATTGTACTCCTTCATATAGAATCGTGGCATAAAAGCGAGGGTCACGATTTTTGTACGGATTGCTTGCATGTGTGGTATTGATCCAAGAGAATTTAGAACCATCTTTCATCTCATAGGAATCCACTAATTGCTGTAAAGGAGTATTACTGCCCCAACCGTGATAACCGTTAGGATTGTTAAACAAGCCAGGGTTGTAACCGTCCCAACTATCCTCTGTTTTTGGAATAAAAAAGCGTACAAAAATATCTTCTACGTTCTCTTTCATCAAGAACATTTCGCCGTAGTTTCTAGCAGTTGAATCGCTACTAGTAGGATTTGCTTTGTAGATACTGTAAACTCCTAGATCCATCACTGCTTTTGCTGCATTTTTAGCCGCTAACCAACGAGCATTACGGTCGCCACCAACATAACCAATTAACTCTGGGTGCGTGTATGCCCCAGCCCAAGTGGGGGTTTTGTTGTATAAATCACTTGCAGCATGTAATAATACACGTGCTTTTAGGGCTAATGCAGCTCCTTTAGTTGCTCTACCTTTATTTGCACCTGTTTCTACTAGTGCCAATTTTGCTGCTGCTTTGTCACAATCGTCCGAGATAAATTTGATACAACTCTCGAAACTATCACGTGCAGGAGAAAAATCATCCGTTAGTTTGTAGGCTTTGGTAATAATGGGAACTCCACCATACACCGACACTAAATTATGATATAAATAGGCACGCAAGAAATAGACTTCACCAATCAACCTGTTTTTTGTGGCAACGTCGTCGAAGGGAACGCTTTCGATTTTTTCTAGAAACAAGTTACAAGCACGAATGTATTTGTAAACATTTCCCCAAATCATTCCTTTATAACGGTTTCCTGACCAGAAATCCCAAACGGAGTAGTCACTAGCGGTTACCAAGCACTTTGTTACGTTACTACTCCCAAAATCAGCATTATACATGGATTCATCTGAAAGAGATGCCATCATCATATTGCTAAAACCATGAGGTACTCCTGAGTAAATATTATTGACAAAAGTGGTAACCAATGCAGGATCCTTCCAAACGGCCTCTTCTGAATATTGGTCTTTCGGTTGCAAATCAAGTTCTGTAGTACACGAGAAGGTACTACCTAGTAAGAATGCAAAGGTTAGTATATAAACTATTTTTTTCATCTTATTTTAATGTTTATGTACAACGAACGAAGCGTAATTTTGCCTGTGTTCATCATAATTTCGCCACGAGAATTTGTTAGAATGTAAATGAAAGACCAGTATTGAATACTTTTTGTAATGGGTATCCTTGCCCACTACCACTACTCATTTCTGGGTCAAAATCTTTGTAATCAGGACTATATGTCCATAAATTCAGACCGCTTACATAAACTCTTGCTGCTTCTAACCCTAATTTTTGACATACCTTGTTTGGTAATGAATACCCCAACTGAATCGTTTTTAAACGGATATAATCAGTGTTTTTCAAGAAATAGGTATTACGATTACTTACCCAATATTCATTACTACGGTTAAAGGTTCTTGGGCCAGACGCATTTGGGTTTTCTGGAGTCCAACGCTCGTCATAGAAGCTTTTTAGGAAGTTTCCAATTTCTCCAGACTCTGTCGAAATATAGTTTGTTGCACCAAATGCTCCTTGGAATAATAAACTCAAGTCGAAACCTTTATACTGAAGATTTGAAGAAAAACCTGTTGTAAAACGAGGAATATTACTTTTGTTACTTCTGATACGGTCGTTACCATCAATTTTGCCGTCTTTATTAACGTCTTCAAAAATAATATCGCCAGGGCGAGCATTGTCCCAATGTGGATATGCGTCAACAGATGCTTTATCTTTAAAAATACCAATTGCATTGTAATACAGGTCGTTACCAGGGTTTTTAGGGTCTGTTGGAATTGGATAACCTGTTGTTCTTTGGTAGTCTGGAGCCCCAGGAGCTTCATCCCAGAATAGGATTTCACTTTTTGAATATCCTCCATTAAAACCCACTTGATACGATAAATCGCCAGCTTTATTACGGTAATTAATATCAAATTCAAAACCACTATTGGCTACTTTACCAATGTTTTCGCTCGGTAGGGTCAAACCTGTTGACGAAGGTACAGAGGCGTTGCGTGGCCATAAAATCTGAGAACGGGTATTGTAGAAATAGTCTGCCGAGATGGATAATTTGCTTTTTAGTAATTGCATATCAAAACCAATATTCGACTGATTAGCTACTTCCCATGTTACATTTAGGTTAGGAATACGAGTTTCGTATAAAGTTTTATTTTCTTGATCAATTCCTAAGATGAGCGGTTGAGCTACGCCTGCACTGTTCGCATAAAATCCATAAGAAGATAAATATTGCCATTCAGCAATACGGTCGTTACCTGTTTGTCCCCACGAAGTACGAAGTTTCATGTTGTCGATGAACGAGACTTTATCTTTCCAGAATTCTTCTTCTGAAACTCTCCAGCCCAACGATACCCCAGGGAAAAATCCGTAACGTTTATCAGCAGGGAACATATAAGAGCCATCGTAACGCCATACAAACTCAGCCAAATATTTTTCCTTGAAGTTATAATTTACACGACCAAAGTAATTTCTTCTAGCACTCTGAGAAGCAGACCCTGTGTTGTCTTTTTGTAAATCACCACCCGCAAATAATTGGTCAATGGCAGTAGAAACAAAATAGCGTCTATAGGCTGAGAATTTCTCTGCATTGCCCGTTCTTG
The DNA here is from genome assembly GCA_049241065.1 of Spirosomataceae bacterium. Taxonomy (GTDB): domain Bacteria; phylum Bacteroidota; class Bacteroidia; order Cytophagales; family Spirosomataceae; genus JALRIJ01. The sequence goes on along the minus strand of JBMLRK010000249.1, from coordinate 6,624 downwards.
ATTCAGTACCAACCATTAATTTCAAGAAATTGTGCGTGCCAATTTTAGTTTCATAGTTGACAATCGTATTCATCAAAATATTCGTATTGTCTTCCATTTGTTCTGTCAAACGTGCATCGTCAAACCCTTTTTTACCCTTAATTAGCACAGGTTTTCCAGTAGCATCCACTGTTTGTCCATCCCATGAATATAAGTACCAAGGAGTTTCAAATTTCTTATCGAAACGTAAGCCCTTATCAATACTTGCGGTTGTTAGAACAGATAAGCCTTTTACCCAAGGAATTTGGATATTAAGTTTAATATTACTGTTTAAATAATACCATTTGTCTTTGTCATAACCTGTTGCATCGGTACTCACAACTGATGGGTTGTCACCGTATTCAATATCTGGCCCTGGAGTTCCATCTGGCCAGTAAGCAGGCAAGTTTGGTTTTCCACGCATGACCATTCTAAAGATGCTACCCGCATTTCGAGTGGGGTAATTTCTATCTTCCATTCTACCCGAGACATCAAAACCTAGGGTGATGTATTTATTTATATTTGCGTCGATATTACTTCTAAAGTCGTACTGATTATATTTTGTACCGCTATTTTGGTAGTAACCATCTTGGCTTTTTGCACCAAAAGAAACAAAATATTTAAAGTTTTCGCTACCACCAGAAACGCCAACATTAGCATAGTTTTGAACCGACCATGGTTTTAAAACCGCTCCAAACCAGTCGGTATTTGGGTATCTCCAAGGGTCTGAACCATCTCTATATTTTTGGATTTCTTGTGCTGTAAAACGAGGTGATCTACTCGCATACGAATCAATTTCGTTTAGCATGGTAGCATATTCAGCAGCATCAGCCATTGCGGGTAAACGAGTTGGTTTTCCAAAACCTTGGTTAAGATTAAAGCTAATGGTTGGTTTGCCACTTTTTCCTCTTTTAGTGGTTACCAAAATTACACCGTTTGCCGCTTGAGCCCCATAAATAGCAGCAGAAGCATCTTTCAAGATTGTTACACTTTCGATAGTACTAGGGTCAATTCGTTCTAATGATCTCCCTGGTACACCATCTACCACTACAAGTGGGCTGTTGTCCCCTAAGGTATTTACCCCTCTGATTCTCAGGGTAGCACCATCATTTCCTGGCTCACCGCTTGAGGTTACAGCTACTAAACCTGGTAAACGACCAACAAGGCTATTACTTACGTTCATTGATGGTGATTGAACTACATCAGATCCTTTTACCGAAACGACAGAACCTGTTACAGTAACTTTCTTTTCTGTACCATAACCCACCACCACTACTTCTTCTAGTGCTTTGTTGTCGTTCTGCAATACTACGTTCAACTGAGTTTTTGATCCTACCGCAATTTCTTTTCTTTGGAAACCAATAGAACTGAAAATAAGAATGGTATTGTCGTCAGGAATTGAAATTTTGAATTGCCCTTTGGTATCTGTTACAGTACCTTTCTGGCTGCCCTTAACCATGATAGTAACCCCTGGTAGAGCTTGACCATTTTCGTCGGTAACCATCCCCGATACTGTTTTTTCGATATTTTGGAGAAAGATTGTTTCCCGAGAGTTTTGAGTTTCATTTGTCTCTATACGGTTCAGTATAATCATTTTACCTGATACTTCGTAGCTCAGATTCAGGGGCTTAGCAAGGTTATCCAAAATTTTAGATAACTGCATGTTCTGAAAATCAACCGTAACCTTGCGGTTAGACTGAATAAGTTTCGAGCTAAAAACAAATTTTACATCTGTTTGTTTCTCTATTTGAGACAAAAGGCTTCGCATCCCTAATTCTTGTGCTTGAATCGTAATTCGTTTACTAAGTACATTCTGTGCATTCGTTTCGTTTGCAAAGGAGGTGCTTATAAGGCAAACAGCAAGAAAAACCTGTGTGAGTGTAATCTTCATAACCGTAAGTAGTAACTTATGGACTTGTAATGTTTTTTTCATACATTTGAACATGTTTTGTTAATTTGAATTTTTGGGCAAAACAATTCCTTCACTTTACCTTGTAAAGCGTCATTTGGCTGGAACCAAATTTGGAATTTTGTGGTCGGTGATGCTGGAACATTGCCGACCGCTTTTCTTGAAAATGAAATGTGTTTATCTAGTCATTGAATTAGTTGTTTTTGGAGGTAAAATAAAAATTTAAAGAGTAATGATTTCAATTTTGTTTCTGGGTAAGTTACTTACAACCTTTACTATATATCACAATTTGACCATCTAGTATTTCATAGCGTGCTTCTACTCCTTTGCAGATAATTTCTAGTTTTTCAAATAGTTGTAGGTCTGTTAATGAGGCTGTCAAGGGGCAATTTTCCAATAATTCCTCATCAAATATTATATCAATGCTATAGGCTTTTTCAATGGTTTTTAATACGGTACTAACGGGAGTATCTTCAAACTCAAATTGAATCGTTTCATTTTCTGCTTTCACAATTGCAGGTGTTTCAACCAATGATTTCGTTAGTCTTACCGCTTCTTTTGCATAGACAATTCGCTGATTTGGACTTAGTACTACCCCCTCAAGCTCCCGATTTGTTGCTTTTTCTTTGATGTGGGCATCTGATTGAGCAAACACGGATACTTTACCTGTTTTTACTTCAACAGTTACTTCTTTCTCTTTGTCGTAGGCTTTGATAATAAAACTTGTTCCTAAAACCTTCGTTACTAATCCATTAGCATAAACTAAAAATGGCTTTTCAGGATTTTTTGTTACCTCGAAGAAGGCTTCACCAGACAAATAAACTTCCCTATTTATGCCTAAAAAAACCTTTTTATAAGCTACTCTACTATTTTTTTTGAGTAAGACCAAACTACCATCTGTCAAGCGGACAGGGAGTGTATTTTCATGGTCGTTTATTACCTCAATCAATTCACTACTATGATTTTCTATTACTGTTTCGTACGCATAATTTGTCTGAGTATGAACCGTTTCATGAGAGGTATAATACAACATCCATGTTCCAATAATTACTCCAATGCTGGCTGCTAGTGCCATCCAGTGACGTTTGTAAAAACGAAACGATTTATAAATTAAAGTTGTACTCGTAGTTTGTATGTCAATCTTGGCTATGGTTTTGTCAATAAAACTAGTTAGTTCTTCATCATCAATGACTTCTTCTTCTACAGAAAGGGCTTTTACAAGTTGCTTAGCTTGTTCTATCAATACCTTTTTCGAAGGGTTTTCAGTTAGCCAATTTTCCCAAAAGGTATTTACTTCCCGATTGGGAGATAAAACCCACTGGCGGAAATAGGTATCCCAAACAAAATCTTCAAGTTTAAAATCGATATAGTTTTTCATCGTTCATTATTACCTTTCTATATAGCGATAGACATGAAAGTCCATCTGATACCATAAATATTTTAACTTTTTCTGGAAATAATTAAAATATCTACTGGGTGTCAAATTTAATTTCCACTAAGTGTCTAATTAATAGTCGTTTATGTTATTGTGAGAAGGTGGGTGAAATAATTAAAAATTGAATGTTTATTGCAGTAAAACAGGTAAGAGCAAGCTTATAAGTTCATGTTTCCAATATTTTTTCAATTGCTTAATCGCCATTTGGAGCAAATTGGAAATCGTTTGAGGTGCAATATCCATGATCTCGGCAATTTGATCTCTTTCTAAGCCTTGGTAAAATTTCAGATAAATAACTTCTTTTTGGCGTTTGGGTAGCGAGTCTATCGCCATTTTTATTTGTTGCCCTAGCAGTAAAGTACTCTCTTCTTGAATGAATTTTTCTTCTATCGAAAATTCCATTTCAAAATAGTCGGAAGAGTCTTTCAATAATTCTGTTACTCGTTGTTGCGTACCCATACGATGAATCCTTCTTCTTAGCGATGCTAAAAGATAGGATTTTACCACAATGTCGGCCGAAAGGTACGCTCGTCTTTCCCAAAGCTGAAGAAATAAATCTTGAATACAGTCTTTGATGAATTCTTTGTCTTTTGAAAATTTTGTACCATAATGAAATAGAGCGGCGAAGTGATGTTTCATTATTTTTTCAAAAGAGGTTTTATCTCCTTCTAAAAAACTTCTCCAAGTATGTTGATCTTGATTAGTGTAAATGATTGAATCCATAGATTGTTTCAACTAGTTATATAAGGTTAATAAATATTCGATTTGTAGACTTATTTAGATTGAATTGATGTCAAATATTGCTATTTATTATTAAAATATTCACATGACTTATGTTGGTTTTTTCATTTTTACGGTCATGATACGATTTAAATTACTATTCTTTCTTGATATAGCCTAACATTTAACAATCATGTAATTGTATTTTTCAATCTTTTTAGTAAAAACTGGAGAATCTGCTGACACAGAATTGAAAATCAAATCTACGACAAAATTGTATAATACATTGAGAAAATGGTACAAACAAAGGCGTAATCAGTAGCCTATCTTTGTGATTCTATAAGTGTCATTTTTGGGCTGTCTTTGAGCTAAATGTATATCATGAAAACGAATTTTCTTGGGTCACTTCTTACTTTTTATCTACTATTTTTTGTATTCTGTTCGGTTAGTTTTGGACAAAGTGCTGAAATATGGGTATCAACTGTGGGTTCAGACCTAAACATAGGTACAGAGGGAAATCCTTTCGGTAGCCTATCTATGGCACTAAGAAAAGCTAGGGAACTTCGTCGATTAGCAGATCCATCTGTCAAAAATGGTGTACATATTTATCTTAAAGGTGGAGTCTATTTTTTGACAGAGCCTGTCTTCATCCGTCCCGAAGATTCGGGAACGAGTACAAGTCCAACCATTATTACCGCTGTGCCAAACGAGCAAGTTATCTTCAGTGGTGGATTAACGATTAAAGGATGGAAGAAGCTTTCTGCCTCTGCAAATGTTTGCACAAATGATAACAACTGTTTGCCTAAAGAAGCCATAGGAAAGGTTTGGGTTGCCGATGTCCCTAATGTTGGGGGACGAATTTTCGACTTTAGACAATTGTGGGTCAACAATCAGAAAGCGGTTCGTGCAAAAGATACCCCCAATTTCTTGATGAATCGGATTTTATCATGGAATCGAAAAGAGGCTTATTGCTGGATTCCTGCTCCTCGTTTCAAAGGCATTGCTCAAGCACAAGGACTAGAAATGTTTATTCATCAGTGGTGGGCAACCGCAAATTTGCGAGTTAAGACGATTGAAATTCAAGGAGATAGTGCCAAACTTACTTTTCATCAACCCGAAAGCCGTATTCAGTCCGAACATCCTTGGCCTGCTCCTTGGATTTCAAAAGAAACGGGTAACTCTCCTTATTACCTAAGCAATGCGATTCAGTTTTTGAACGAAGAAGGAGAATGGTTTTTGGATACAAAAGCTGCAAAAGTTTATTACATTCCACGCAAAGGAGAAGACCTTAATACTGCTTCGGTGGTTGTTCCTGTATTAGAAAATTTATTACGTATTGAGGGAACAGTAGATAATCCTGTTTCGCATGTTCAGTTACAAAACATTGGTTTTCAGCACAGTGCATGGATGCGTCCGTCGTTGCAAGGAAGTGTTCCGCATCAGGCAGGGATGTATATGTTGGATGCTTATAAGTTAAAGATAGCAGGAACGCCCGATAAAAAGACCTTAGAAAATCAAGCATGGGTGGGTCGCCCTGCGGCAGCCGTTTCGGTAAATTTTGGAAATCACATTCAGTTTGAAAAATGCCGTTTTGAACATTGTGCTGCTACGGGTTTAGATGTTCATCGAGGTGTAACAGCCAGTGTGATTCGAGGAAATTTAGTAAAAGATATTGGTGGAACGGGGATTCAAATTGGTGTTTTTTCAGATGAAGCTACCGAAATACACTTGCCTTATAACCCCAAAGACGAGCGAGAAATTACAGGTAATATTCAGATTGCCAATAATTTAGTCAGCGATGTAACGAACGAAGATTGGGGTTCAGTAGGCATTGGAGCGGGTTATGTGAGGGATGTTCAGATTGATCATAATGAAATTAATAACGTTTCGTATTCGGCAATTAGTTTGGGTTGGGGTTGGACAAAAACGCTCAATGCGATGAAAAATAATCGGGTAGTTGCCAACAGAATTCATCATTATGCCAAGCATAATTACGATTGTGCGGGTGTTTACACCCTTTCGGCTCAACCCAATACGGTGATTTCTGAAAATTACATCGACAGTATTTATAAAGCTCCGTACGCTCATATACCGAATCACTGGTTCTATTTATACACCGATGAAGGCTCGTCTTATATGCGTATTCAGAATAACTGGACTCCTTCTGAAAAGTATTTGCAAAACGCCAACGGCCCTAACAATGTCTGGGAAAATAATGGCCCTCAAGTAGCAGATAGCGTAAAGGCACAAGCAGGATTAGAAAAGCCCTATCAGTTTTTGAAACAGTGGAGCGTGCCTGCGGTGAATGCTTGGCAAATTAATAAAGAAAAGCCTGTGGTCTTAGAAATGATGATTGATACGACACAGGCTTTTCAAATGAATCTGTTGAAAGAAGTAATGACTAAAAGTAAGGTGAGTTCGGAAGCCTTATTTCATTGGGAAAACCATTATGTCATTTTTGATAAAGTACAAGACTTGTTTTTGTTGAGAGAACGTCTGAAAGCGGCTTTTCCAACGGCACAATTAAAAACGTATGACGATT
>JBMLRK010000248.1:0-21659 GCA_049241065.1 Spirosomataceae bacterium | reverse complement strand
CGAATGCCTAAACTCGCAGTGGTCAACACAATTGTTCGGTTTGGAGGATGGTCGGCAAAAATGTCAAAAGTATTTAGAGAGACCTTTTCACCACAAGTAGAAACATTAGTGGAAGATAACAAGATTGGTCCGAGTGTTAGAATTCCTTATGAATTTGAAAAGACTCGTATCAAAGACGTTACTTCGGAATATATGAAAGTAGCAGATGTTCCTTACCAACTTAGCAAAAGAGCAACCTATCCAAAATACCTTTATTTGTGTACGCTCAACGAAAAAGAATGGAAGCCAGCCTATTGGGCTAGAGTACAAGCAGAAGGAAAAGCAGTATTCAAGCAAATGGGAACAGACCTAGTTTACATGCCTTGTCGCTATGAAAACTGGCGATATATTCCCGAAGGCAACCCTATTCTATTAGATTCATTGGGCAATAGCCATGAACTAATGATAAGTAAAGAGGTTTATCCCAAAGCAGAATTTTCTTTTGATAATTATGCAACAAGAGTTAATAAAGGAAATGCTTATCAACTCTTTTACTTTCATCAGAACAAGTGGCAACTATATAGCGAACATGTTGCAGAAGATAAGGCAAAAATCACTTTTGAAAACGTACCTCAAAACACCCTATTACGCTTACAAAAAGTAAATGGAAACAAAAATGAACGAATTTTCTACTACGCTAATGGAGTCCAATATTTCTACTAATCGTTGGGCGTTTATCAGTCCTTCGTTGTTGTGCTGTTTGGGTATTTTCTTGTTATCGTGGAGTGTGTTTATTACACGGAAAGATATTTATGATGGAACAGTCTTGGGGCAGTACTTCTATTTCAATCGGGTAGCTAGTCTGTTTGTGGTTCTTTTGGGTATTCTTTATGTAGTTCGTTTGCGAGTGTTTCAGTTGCGACTTTCCTTTGCTACGTATCTGCTATTGGCTTATGCCTGTTACATTGTATTGCACGCTTGGTATACAGGCACGTACCTAGACATTCGTTGGGGAAGTCAATTGTTGTGTTTGTTTTTTGCGTTACTCATCAGTATTGAACGCCCTAAAGCTAGTTACCTACTCGTTAGCATTTGGTTTTTCGCCTGTGTTGAAGCTGTCTGGGGACTTTCCCAGTTGTACCGCCATTTTCAAGATTGGCAACATTTCGACCATCCGCTTGGCTCTTTATACAATGAAGGGCTTTATGGTATTTATCTAAGCATTCCTTTTGTGTTGGCAGTGGTGAGTTCTAGCCGAATGGTAGCTATTAGTGATAGTATCAAGCATTATCTTTTTCATGGCTTTCGTTACTTCACACTGGTACTTACTGGTTTTGTACTTCCTTTTACAGGCTCTCGAACGGCATGGATAGCGGTCTTGGGAGGGTTTATGTTCTTTGCTTTTCAACGTTATCAACTTTTACAGCGTTTTCGTCAAGCAAGTATAGGATTAAAAATAGGGGTGAGTACCGTGCTATTAGGTAGCTTGGGGTGGTTGGCAGTTCAGCTATTTTATTTCAAACAAAATTCAGCCATAGGACGAACCCTTATTTGGAAAGTTGGCTTGTCTATGTGGGCTGATAACCTCCTATTGGGCAAAGGATTTAATGCCCTTGTACATCACTATTTTAGCTATCAAGCCGATTATTTTAGCGTAGCTAGGTCTGCACAAGAGCAGTGGGTGGCAGGTACTGTGGCGTATGCCTTTAATGATTTTTTACAAATTGCCATCGAATACGGGCTGATTGGCTTACTGTTGTTTGTGGGTGTTTTTGTCGTAACCTTTCGTAAAAATAGCAGTCCCTATTTAGCGGTTTTGGTGACTTGCTTGCTAACAGGACAAAGCTCTTATCCTTTAGAAAGTATCGCAACTCAATTGCTCTGGTTTTTGATTTTGGGTTTATGTCTTTTAGAAAAAAAGCCTCTACGCACGATTCAAATTTCAAAAGTTGTGGTAAGTCTTTTTGGATTGGTATTGATAGCTTTGGCAATTTGCTTATGGATAAAAAATAAGGAGCAAGACGAGAATGAAAAGAGCTGTTTTAAGGCGGAGCAATTATTTCAAGTAGATCGTTATGCAGAAGCCATCAAAGCGTATCAAAAAATACGCTATATCAGTCCTACAAATTTATTAGTTTATGGCAAATCCCTAGCTCTAAACGGGCAACATCGAGCCGCTATTACTATCTATGAACAAGCCAAGAAACAACTAGCTGAACCGTTCTTATGTAATAACTTGGGCATTAGTTATCAGGCTGTCAAAGCCTACCGACAAGCAGAAGAAAATTACCGCTTGTCACATCAGATGATACCCAATTTGATTTACCCGCAATACTTATTAGCGAAGTTGTATATCGAAGAAGGGAATGACCTAAAAGCCAAAATACAGGCGATAGAGGTAATAAATATGCCAATAAAAGCCTATTCGGAAGCAGCAGAAGAAATGAAGGAAGAGATGAGGCTGTATTTGAAGAAAATTGAATAATATGTACTGAAACCTGACAAATTTTCAAAATCTGTCAGGTTTCAGCAGTCAAAAATTAGCAACTAAACTTCCTAAGTACTCATCAAGAAATAGTTTATGGTATTTGTTGCATTAAAGTACAGCGTAAAATATTAACTAGAAATAGTGTATCAAAATCTTTGAACATTAAACTGACAACTACCTACTTCCTAATCTTTCCTCTCAAAAAGTCCACTAATACTTCCAATCCTTTTTCAAAATGGTCGTTATTGGGAATTACAAGATCGGCTGACCTTTTGTAGGGTCTAATGTAATTTCGGTAAGTTGGGGTAACGTGGTTTTTCCAACGATACAACACGTCGTCTAAGTCATACCCACGCTCATCGGCATCTCTTTTGATTCGGCGAGCGAGTTTTATTTTGTTCTTGGCATCAATGAATACTTTGAGGTCAAGCTGGCTGGCTACTTCTAAATAATGGAACACAAAAATACCTTCTACGACCACAATAGGAGCAGGCTTAAAATGCAACATTTCGGGTGTTCTTTCTTTGTTATTGAAGGTGTATTCTTCCTTAAAAACATCCTGTCCATTTTTCAACTTTTCCACATCTTTAGCAAAGGCGTGGTCATCTATCGACTCGGGTAAGTCGAAGTTTTCAATCCCGTTTGCATCCTTTTTTTGTAAATGAATCGGTTTGTAATAATTATCCTGTGAAATCAAACAGATTTCATGTTCTGGAAAGGAAGCCATTAAACTTTTGAGAAACAGGGTTTTCCCAGAAGCACTACCTCCTGTAATTCCTACCAAGTAGGGTTTGTTGTGAGTGGTCATTGATGAATGATTTTAGCTATCTTTATCGGCTCTCAGACGTAAACTAACTCAGCTTATAGGTAACTGATTGCCGAACGCCAATTGCTTTTAAATGACAAAGTTCGTAAAGAATAGAGAAAAAGCATAATATTTTGTGCATTCGGAATGATACTTCATGCCAATAGAAACTTACGCACTATCTTTGTGGTTAAATAACTAGGTCTAGCACTGTATTTTGTCAGAAGCGATGACCTTTATTCAAAAACGATTATTACAGGAATGGGTGATTTACGAATTAACAAAGAAGATATTATTAAAGCCTTGGCTACCGTTCAAGAGCCTGATCTAAAAAAAGATTTGGTAACCCTTAACATGATTAAGGATGTTGAATTGGGTATTGGCGAAGTGCGTTTCACGGTTGTATTAACAACACCTGCTTGTCCTTTAAAAGAGAAAATTCGTCAGGATTGTGAAGATGCTATTCATACACACGTAGATGCGGATTTACGAGTGGTCATCAACATGACGGCTGATGTAACGAGTACTCGTTTCAACAGTCAGTTATTGTCGGGCGTAAAAAACATCATTGCCATTTCTTCGGGGAAGGGTGGTGTTGGTAAATCGACAGTAACTGCCAATTTAGCGATGGCCTTGAAGCAGTCGGGTGCAAAAGTAGGTATCATTGATGCCGATGTATCAGGGCCTTCGATTCCTGTGATGTTTGGGGTAGAAGATATGCAGCCAATGATTCAGCAGGTGGACGGCAAAAACATGATTCAGCCCATTATGCAATACGGAATCAAAATGATTTCGATGGGTTTCTTGACACCAGCAGACAGTCCTGTGCCGTGGAGAGGGCCTATGGCAACGAGAGCTTTACGTCAGTTTTTTGAAGATGCGTATTGGGGCGAATTAGATTATTTATTAATCGACTTACCTCCAGGTACTTCCGATATTCACCTTTCGTTAGTACAGTTAGTGCCAGTTACGGGTGCGGTCATTGTAACGACTCCTCAAAAAGTGGCATTAAGTGATGCGACAAAGGGTTTAATGTTCTTCCGTCAGGCACAGATTAACGTTCCTGTATTGGGAATCATCGAGAATATGGCGTACTTTACACCAGAAGAACTCCCTGATAATAAATACTATATCTTCGGAAAAGACGGTGGTAAGCAATTGGCAGAAAAGTATGAAACCAATCTGTTGGGTTGTATTCCATTGGTTCAAACGATTAGAGAAGGGGGAGACGAAGGCAGACCTGTTGTGATGACAGAAGGCGTGGTTGCCGATGCCTTCCGTGAGGCGGCTGAAAAATTAGCACAACAAGTGGCAATTAGAAACGCTTCCATGGAAAAAACAAAACCAGTCGAAATAAAAGTATAACTGAAATTGGAGCTTTGCCTTTAGAAATATGCAAGAAGAAATCGTAATAAATCCCTTGAACGAGAAAATCGAAGAGGCTTTAAATAAAATCCGTCCCTACTTAGAAGCAGACGGTGGAAATGTACAAGTAATTGAACTGACCGAAGATTTAGTTCTTCGAGTGAAGTTCATGGGAGCGTGCAGTTCTTGCTCTATGTCTGCCATGACTTTTAAAGGAGGAATAGAAGACACCATTCGGAGGGAAGTTCCAGAGGTTGTGAAAGTGGAAGTGGTTGCGTAAACCAAGCAAATTATACGAAAAAAGACGATTTTCTAAAAAAAGAAGGTCGTCTTTTTTCATTTTAATTCTTTTTCATTAACTTCAATAGACCTTCTTAAACAAGAGAAAAATGAAAAAAGAAATCTGTGCTCAACTGGTAATTGAGGCAAAGCAAGAGAAGAAATTGTCTTTTCAGAGCATTGCTTTAGCAATTGGAAGAGATGTCGTCTGGACAACTTCTGCATTATTGGGCGAAGCTGCCTGTAGTGAGAGAGAAGCAAAAATCATCTGCGAATTACTAGATTTAGGTACTGACGTTGAAAGAGCTTTGCAGCAAGCTCCGCCTAAAAAGTTAAAGCCATTGTTGTGAATCTCCCTTTTAAGTATCAACGAAAATCCTTACTCGATTGAATATAATAACTCTTGCTTGATGTTTTCATTCGCTTTCTCCTCGTATAATTTTCTGAAATAAGTTGTCTTAAAGATGGGAGTCATTTTAAGGAAATGATGTAAAACCTCTTTTCTACCCTTGACGTATTGTTCATCGGTATAAATAGCATATTCTTTTCGAATGGCTTGCGTGTATTTATGGTAGTGATTCCAGTTTTGTCCCAAAATACTAATATCGGCATCTGTAAATAAATTAGTGTCTAAATTTAGACTCTGGTTGTGGCTTTTTGTGGCTACGATATGTGCCTCTACCTGTGCGATTCGTTCTGGGGGATAGGCTATTGCCTTGAGTCTCGCTTGTGCGAGTACTGCACTTTGCTCTTCATTGTCTTTTCTGCTGGGGTTATAAATCACGTCGTGATAAAACAAGGCAAAAAGAGCTGCATCCCAATCCTGAAATGTATCCTTGATACGTTGCATTTCTTGTAGCATTGCATTCAGATGGGTGAACGTATGATAGTACCGTGAGGGAGCAGTATAACATTCAACTAATTCCTGATAGTACTGTTCAATTAATCCTGTATCGGCCGTATAACGGTAGTATAGTTGATGAAAGGTTGATGATAATGTTGTCATTGAAGTAGAAAATTCCATATCTTGATTTGTTAGGTTGAGGATACAACAAGCTTTGTTGATTTATATTAACATCAAGATATGGATTTTTTTTAAAAAAAGTCAATATTATTGTTGTGATCCGCTAATTCCAGAATGGTTAATTACCGTATTGTTCGTTAATACACAAGGAGATGAGTATAAAAGTCCACCTGAAGTATAAGTCCATTTTTTTGTACCCGTTATAGCATCAAGGGCGTAAAAAATATAATCGCCACTTCCAACATATAAAATATTATTAGCAACCGTAGGCGAAGAAATGATAATGCCTCCTGTTTGATATTCCCACGTTTTTGTACCTGTAGCAGCATTGAGGGCATAGATTTTGCCATCGTAACTACCAAAATACAGTAAGCCATTCACCGCAATTGGCGAAGAGTCAATACCATAAGAAGTTGCAAACTCCCATTTTTTTGTTCCAGTAGCAGCATCGAAAGCATACATTTTTTTGTCGTTACTACCAATATATACGATACCATTTGCCACTGTTGGTGAAGCTTCAAAATAACTTGTACCCGTGTAAGACCATTTTTTTACTCCTGTGCTTGCATCTAGGGCATAGACGTTGTTATCGTAACTACCGAAATAGACAACGCCATTTACCACCGCTGGAGAAGAATTAATCCAGTCACCTGCTGTAAATTTCCATTTCAAACTTCCTGTCACAGCATCAAGGGCGTACATATTTGCGTCAAAGCTACCCACATAGACAATGCCATTTACGACAGTCGGTGATGACTTTACGTTTCCCCCTGTAGCATAAGTCCATTTCTTTGTCCCTGTTACCGCATCAATCGCATAGACGTTATTATCATTGCAACCCACATATAAAATCCCATTGACTACGGTTGGCGAAGATTTTATCGTACCTCCAGTGGTATAAGACCATTTTTTAGCTCCTGTGGCAGGATTGATAGCATAGACATTTTTGTCGTAACTAGCGGCGTAAAGAACACCATCAGCAAGGGTCGGAGCAGAAATGGTACTTCCCTCCGTGGAGAATGTCCAAACTTTTGTTCCCGCCAGAGCATTGATAGCATAAATGAGGTTATTTTCAGAACCTGTAAATACGAGCGTATCACTGGATAACGTGACTACTGGCGTGGTTGTATCACTTTTTTTACAGGAATAAAAGGTAATGAGTGATACGAAGAAACTCGATAATAATACTTTTTTCATGATTGTTTAATTTTTATTGTAGGAGTGGTATTTAAATAATACATCGAGGAAAACAACGTTCTCTTAGAAGCTACTAGTACGTTTTGGGAAGAAATTTAAAGCTTTTTAACATATCGTGATAAACCGTTCTTTTTCTTAAAGAAGTACTTTCAACCAGACTTTTGGGCTAATTTTTCTTGCAAAAGCTGTAAATTAGCGAATAAATTAACGAACAGATGAAAATAGGAATCTTCTTTGGCGGCCCTGCCCGTGAGCGTGAAATCAGTTTTGCAGGTGGCAAAACGGCAATGGAAAACATTGACAAAACTTTGTTTACTCCTGTGCCAATTTTTGTGGATGGTTTAGGGAATTTTATTCTCTTAGATGAAGCCTTGGTGTATTCTCCTACGATTCGTGATTTTTATCCTCCTAAATCGTATCAAGGTACTTATCAGGTTTATTCGGAATCATTGACGACCATGACTGATGCCGAGTTGGACGAAATGCTAGTAGGAGTAGGAAAGCGTCTTTCGCCTAGCGACTTCAAAACCTATTTTGACTTTGCTTTCATTGCTATGCACGGCCCAGGTTGTGAAGATGGTAGCATTCAAGGCTTATTAGAATGGTATGGCGTGCCGTATTCGGGTCCAAGTGTGATGGGTTCTTCTATCGGGATTGATAAAATTGCCCAAAATGATTTAATCAAATTAGCCGTTGGATTAGATAAAAAAACAACCACCTTGAGCCGTGAGGCATTCGCTAAAGAAGATAGTGCCGTTTTATTTGAAAAAATTAAAGCAGCAGTTGGCTTACCATTTGTCGTGAAAGCACCACATCAAGGCTCTTCAATTGGGGTTGCTTTTGTGAAGAAAGATGAAGTGTCAGATTTTGAAAAAGCCATCAAACAGTGCTTGTTTATGTTGGAAGTCACGGCTGAAGAATGGAACAGTACTGATAAGGAAGCCTTTGTACAACGTATGGCAAATTTGGATGAAGGTATTGGTTTTCCTGTAGCGTTGGGCGATGATTTAATTCATCATCCCGCCAATTTGTTGGATAAATTAGACAGTCATTTTAATGCGACATCAGACAATGCTGTTTTGGTCTCAAACAATGCGGAGGATGCCGTTTTGATTGAAGGTTTTGTGAAAGGACAAGAATTTAGTTGTGGGGTAATTCAAACGCCAGACGGTGTTTCGGTAGCTTTACCACCAACGGAAATTATTCCAGCGGTTGAAGTATTTGATTTTAAGGCAAAATATCAATCGTCTTCCACTCGTAAAAAAATCCCGATTGATACCACATTAGAAAATTTAATAACGGTACAAGCGGATGTAAAAAAAGCGTTTGATTCTTTGAAATTGGGCGTTTGTACTCGTATTGATGGTTTCTTAACGCCAGACAACCGAGTTATTTTGCACGACCCCAATACTATTCCTGGAATGTCTCCAACGTCGTTGATTTTCAAGCAAATGGCTGAAATTGGGATGAATGTAACCGATGCCATCACGTACTTCATTCGCCAGTCGATTCGTGAGCGTATTCGTACAGGAAAAAATACCGTTCGTTTTGATCAATTGCTAAAAAGTTTAGATGCTGCCATTGCAGAGCGTATTGTAAACTTGGCAACTCGTAAAAAAGTAGCGATTGTATTTGGTGGTTTTGATGCTGAAACAAAAGAAGAATCGTACGTTACAGCTCGTAAGCATTATGGTAAATTAGCTTCTTCGAGCGACTCGCTTCCCGTTCCTATTTTCGTGACAGGTACGGCAGAAGCACCCGCTTGGTATAGTTTACCAACCAATTTACTGTTCAAAGAATTTGCGGAGGATATTGAGAAAGCACTAGCCTTAGAGGTTCATCCATTAATTGAACAAACTCGTAAGAACGCAGCCTCTGTTACCTTACATTTTACAGGAGCATTGGTAGGAGCAGTCCAAATCACAAGTCCTGCGACTATCGCAAGCACCTGTCAAGAATTGATTTTTTGTGCTGAGGGATTGGGATAGAGAGATTAGGATATATCCACGTTTTGAAAGTAATTTTTAAAACGTGGGTATATATTATGCCAAATTCAAAATTCCCTTAAACTCTTGAATATTTACAATACTTAAGGGTGGAAATTTAATATCTTTGAAAATATTAAAATGACGGTCATTAGACACCAGATAATGAGCATTGGTGGAAATAGCAAGGTCAGCGAATTTATTATCATCAGGGTCATTCGTCATTAGCCCTAAACGAAAATAAGGGACAGCAAATTCTACATTAGGTGCAGTAGTGAGAATTTTCAATACAATATCTGCGGTTTCTGGGCTATAAAACTCACTAAGTTGTTCTTCATATTCTTCTAAAATTTCGGTACTACCAACCCATCCCATGTAAAGTGATTAGTTCTGAAGGCTAAATATAACCAGAAATAATCACCGTTGGCAGGTATAGATGCTATTAAGCAATTGGTATCAATTACTACTCTCATTTCATTTTTGTTCTCTGGCTTCTGTTTAACACTTCTTCAAAATCTTGCTTAGAATAACCCTTTTCTTGAATAGCATGTTGGACTTCTATTTGTAAAGCATTGTCATAATAATTGAGCAAAAGTTGCTTGATATCAGACAGTTCTGTTTCGGACATTTTGCGACTAAAGAGTTTTAATAGGGTAAGTTGAACGTCATTCAACATAGTAACGGAAGTATTCATATCCTTATCATTTATAGTTGAACAAAATTTATAGAAAAATTGATACGAAATAACTAATTGAGCTGTTTTTCATCGTATATTTTCTTATATAGTGTTAAAACAAAAAGCCCTTAACTGATTAAGGTCAAGGGCTTTAAAAGAATATGCGTTTAGAATTATCTTCCTTTTTTCTCAGGAACGATTACGTCTTCAACATCTGCTAATACACGACCGCAGTGTTCACAAACGATAATTCTTTTCTTATCTTTAATATCTGCCTGACGTTGCGGAGGAACAACATTGAAACAACCGCCACAAGCACCACGTTTTACCATTACCACGGCTAAACCGTTGATAAAGTTTCCTCTTAATTTGTTATAAGGACGTAATAAATGCTCTTCAACGTGTTTAACAGCTTTGTCACGATCCTTTAAATATTTCACTTCGTCTTCTTCACTTTCTGCAATTAAAACGTCTAGTTCTTTACGTTTTGCATCTAAATCTTTCTGACGGTGCGATAAACGAGTTTCTGTTTCAGAAACTTCATCACGTTTATTTAAAATCTTAAATTCAAACTCACGAACACGTTTGTCAGCAAGTTCCATTTCAAGCTGCTGTAATTCAATTTCTTTAGAAATCGCATCGTACTCACGGTTGTTACGTACGTTCATTTGCTGATCCTTGTATTTGTTTACAAGTTTTTCAGCTTCTTTTTTATTGCCACGATTCTTTGAAATTTCTTCCTCTAAAGATGCAATCTCACGGTTGAATTTGTTAATACGTGTTTCGATACCTGCAATTTCATCTTCTAAATCACGAACTTCTTCTGGCAAATCGCCACGCATTTTTTTGATGCTATCTAAGGCTGAATCTATTGTTTGAAGTTTCAGAAGTGCTTCTAATTTTTGTGCAATGGTTGATTCGGTTGCTACTGCTGCCATTTTCGTTTACGTTAATCTTTAAGCGTTATGCCTTAATGCCTTGTGCCTTAATGCTATTTCGTTCACTTGTTTCTGCTTCGTTAAAAGTAAGAAACAGGGTTGGTGTTTACTTCACTTTTGAGAATCGCAAATTTACAAAATTTTTCAGATAAATAACTAATTATTAAATCCTTTGTGTAAACTTCTGACTCATAATGACCTATATCGCAAATAATTATCTTCCCTTCGGCATCAAAAAACTCATGATACTTATAATCTGAGGTAATAAATACGTCCGCTCCTTGGTTAATGGCATCTCTCAATAGAAAACCACCAGCTCCTCCACAAACGGCTACTTTTTGAATTGGCTTATTCAAAAGTGGGGTATGGCGTATGATTCGGAGGTTCATTGCTTCTTTTAAATGGATTAAAAAAGCGTATTCATCCTCAGGTTCTTGTAATTTTCCGATAGCTCCTGCACCTACTTCTTGGTTATCATTACTGATGTCACTCACATAATGAGCTACTTCTTCGTAGGGATGATGGTATTTAAGACTGTTAATAAGTGCATTTTCCAGATGGCTCGGAAAAATAACCTCTAGTCTGTTTTCGATAACCTCTTCCGCTTTTTGGGGCGAACCAATATAGGGGGTCGAAAGTGTAGATGGGGTAAATCGACCTACTCCCGTAACGCTGAAGCTACAGTCGCTATAAGTACCTATTTGACCTGCTCCTGCACGATGTAAGGCATCAAGTAGCGAATTGGTATTTTCAACGGGTACGAAGGTGACTAATTTTTTAAGGATATTTTTCTTAGGTGCTAAAATTTGAACGTTAACTAAACCTAGTCGTTCGGCAATGGTATAATTTACACCACCCTTCACATGGTCGAGATTAGTATGGGTAGCATAAATAGCAATGTCGTTTTTGATGGCTTTGATTACGGCTCGTTCAACGTAGTTTTTACCGTTAAATTTTTTTAAGCCTTTGAAAACAATTGGATGATGAGCAACGATTAGATTAGCCCCTTTCTGAATGGCTTCATCTACAATTTCTTCGGTACAGTCTAGGGACACAAGAATGCCTGTAACTAGGGTTTGTGCTTCGCCAACGATTAGCCCTGCATTATCGTAACTTTCTTGGTATGCGAGAGGTGCTAATATTTCTAAACAATTGGTAATGTCTTTAATGGTGGTCATGTTGCAAGGATTTAATAAAAATCTGAGGAAAGATACGCAGTGAATGCTATTTTCGCTATTTTGTTTAAAAATTAGTTTTATTTGTTAGAATATCAATTAATCAAAGGTTTTTTATGAA
The DNA here is from genome assembly GCA_049241065.1 of Spirosomataceae bacterium. Classification (GTDB taxonomy): domain Bacteria; phylum Bacteroidota; class Bacteroidia; order Cytophagales; family Spirosomataceae; genus JALRIJ01. The sequence goes on along the minus strand of JBMLRK010000248.1, from coordinate 9,627 downwards.
AGTTCGTCCAAGTGTTGCCATTGTAGAGGGGAACAATGTGTTATTAATGCGGTATCGTTACGGTGATGCAGATGTATTTAATTTGCCAGGGGGAAATACTGACCCTGGAGAAACGTTAGTGCAAACCTTGCAGCGAGAACTACAAGAAGAGCTTGGCATCGAGATTGCCGTCCAACAACTGTTACTTACGGGTGAAGTCATTCTACCTCAGCAGAAAACGGATGTATTGCATTGTGTTTTTCTTGCAAAAATTTCTAGTGGAATACCCGTATTGAATCCTGCTGAAACATCTTCCTTAGAGGTACTTTGGAAAAATATCGACGAACTTGCTGACCTAGAAATGTATCCTAATGTGGGAACTATGTTACAAAAGCAGTTTAAAGCGATTCAGGATACAAGTTGTTACGTAGGACAAATTCCGCAACGTTGGCATTAATAGTAACTTGATACTACTAAGATATAATGCGAATGAATAGGTCGTTGTTAATGGATTGTTAATCGTTTAGTTTTAATACAAAAAGCTGTGTAAAAAGTCAAAAGTTTATGAGTTTAAAGGAGCAATACTATTTAGCGAAATAAAATAGCTCAAAATAATAGTTAGTTGCCTCAGGATATAGCATAAGCTATCAGAAGAATAGTAGTTTGTCGAAATCGTTGAACATTAAACTTTAAACTGACGACTACTTAGAATGCTTTAAACTTTAACCTTTACACTTTTTACACAGATTAGGTTATTCGTTTGTTTGCCAAATTTCCCAAGCTTTTTCAGCTTGTCCGTGTAGCATTTCTAACCCAAAATGAACTGCTTTTGCTCCGTGTTCTAATCCTTTTTTCAAGAAAAGCGTTTCGAGTGGATTATAGACAATGTCATACAATAGATGTTTATCACTCAATAATTCGTAAGGAATCGCAGGGCAAGCATCCACGTTGGGGTGCATACCTAGGGGAGTAGTATTTACGATAAATAAATGGTCAGTCATTACTTCTGGAGTAAGTTCTTCGTAAGTAATGGTGTCGTCTTCTTTTTTACGAGAAACCAATTGTACCGTTAATCCCAAGTCTTCAAGTGCCGTAATAATAGCTTTTGCAGCACCGCCTTTGCCTAATAATAAGGCTTTCTTTGGAGCGATTTCCTGAAAAGCATCCCATTTTTCTAAAGTCCAACGAAAACCCCAATAATCGGTATTGTAGCCTTTTGTCGAACCATCTGCCATGATTTTCACGGTATTAACCGCCCCAATTTTCAAGGCTGCTTCATCCACCGCATCCAAAAAAGGAATGATGTTTTGTTTGTGCGGAATGGTTACGTTAAAGCCTTTGATAAAGGGACGTTGAGATTGTAAGAGGGCAGGATAAAACTCAATATGCTCTAATTCAAACTTTTCGTAACTATGTGTTTCAGAAAGTCCTAATGCTTCGAATTTGTCTGTAAAATATCCTTTTGAGAACGAATGTCCCAATGGGAAACCAATAAGACCAAATGTTTTCATGCTATATAAAATTTTAATGGAGGTGTGTGAAAAGTATAGAGTTTAAAGTTTAAAGTTTTTGCACCAAATAGTTAATCTGAGCGAAGGTCACTTATAAACTTTTGACTTTTTACACATCTCCATTATTTTTTAAGATGTTAATCTAAGTAATCAGACACATTTATTCTAAGAATCATATAAACATAGTCAACATAAGTAGTTGATTGCTAACTCTTCACACAACTATGTTTTCTGTGTATCTATGTGGTTAAATATGTCAGGGTACTTATTTTAATTTTGATTTCACAAAACCAATAATCATTGGTAAAACCGATACGCCAACAATGCCTAACACGACTTTCTCGAAATTGTGTTTTACCCATTCATTATTGCCTAAGAAATAACCCAACAAGGTAATCCCTGTTACCCAAAGGATTGCTCCAATGATACAGAAAGTGATGTATTTACCATATTTCATACTGCCTGCTCCGGCTACGAAAGGGGCAACCGTACGAACGATAGGGATAAAGCGAGCCATAATTACGGTTTGACCGCCATTTTTCTCATAAAACTCTTCTGTTTTGGTGATGTGTTCACGCTTTAAGAAGAGGATTTTATCTTTTGATTTGATGAACTCACTAAAGTATTTTCCGATAAAGTAATTGACATTGTCACCTAAAAGGGCTGCACCAATCAATAACGGAATCACAAAGGCTACATCAATTTTACCTGTTGCTGCTGCTAAAACGCCTACCGCAAAAAGAAGTGAATCGCCTGGTAATAAAGGCATGGCAACTAAACCTGTTTCAACAAAAATAATCAGGAATAATAAGCCATACGTTAAAGTACCATTTTGGTCAATGAATGTACTAAGGGCTGTCAAAGGGTCTTTCAGTAATTGAAGGAAGAAATGAACGATTTCCATGGGGATTGTTTGAATGTTTAGAAATAAAAGATAAACTATGTCTTGACGATAAAAAGCGTTTAACCCATTGAGGAAACTTGACAATGGATTAAACGCCTCAAATTTTGCACGATAATTTGTTAAATCGTAGTTCTTTAGATTATTTATCTAAAAAATCGTGGAAAGTATCGCTTCTCAAACCAAGACGAATGGTTTCTAATGAAATCACATCGTGTGGAGCAATGTTGCCGACATTCACGTTTGCACCTACTAATTTCACAAACCATACTTGTTGTGATTTTTGTGGTGCTTCCCAAAGAATTTTTTCTTCTGGAATTTCGGTTAAAATTTCTTCCACTAATCCTTGACGAACTTCACCCGATGAACGGAATAAGCCAACGTTTCCACCCTCACGAGCTTCTCCGATTACTTTCCAAGCACCAGCTTCTAATTCCATTTTCATCAATTTAATCCATTTGTATGGAGGAATGATTTTTGCTTCGTCTTTTGAACCAACTTCCGAAAGTACAGTTACTTGTTGAGCTAATGTTCTGATATATTCACACTTATCGTCTTGGTGCATTTCTAATGAACCGTCAGAAACTTCTGCATATTCCATGCCGTATTGGTCTAATACCTTACGATATTCATCAAACTGACCACGAACGATAAAGGCTTCAAATAATGTTCCACCAAAATAAACAGGAATGTTATAAGAACGATAAAGTGCTAATTTCTCTTTCAAGTTTGGGGTTACAAAAGAGGTAGCCCATCCTAATTTCACAATGTCCGTATAACCCGCACCAAGTTCTAAGAAATCTTCAACTTGTCTTAGGCTAAGACCTTTGTCCATTACCATTGTTAAACCTTTTTGACGAGGTTTTTCTGTTCTTTCGGGAATCTGGTTAAGTGGGTAATTCATATTGATTAAGTCTGGGATTGATGTTTATGTGTTTAAGAAGACGCTCTTTTTGAATTTATTAACTGTTAATCAAAAAGTTACCTTGTCTGGTGGCATCTTCATCCATTTTATGAAAATTAATTTACCTATTGATGAAGCGTATTTACTATGAAACATCGCAAAAATAAAAATATCTTGGTTAAGGCACAAATACGAATTAAATAGATTGTCTTATTATAATAATTGTTTTTGTATAAACTGTTGTTTATTAGTGTATTAGCTATTGTAAAAAAATAATTTTTCGTAGATTTAATATTTTTTCAATCCGTAAATTTTATTTACTGAACACTGTTTATTAAGTTTGTGATGTAAATATAGATACGTTAAAACTAATTTGTATGAAAAAGATAGGTTCTTTAATTATTTTACTTGTTGGCTTAGTATTAAAGTCGTATGCACAAGCACCTGCTAAGGATGCTGTTTTAGGAGAATGGCTGTCTGAAAATAAAGATGGTAAGGTTTTGATTTTCAAACAAGGAGATAAGTTTTTTGGAAAAATTAGTTGGGGAAAAGATGCTACCAGAAAAGATGGAAAAAATCCAGATGAACGTTTGCGAAATCAAACGATTGTAGGATCGGTTATTCTCAAGAATTTTGAATTTACGGGTCAGAAGTGGGAGAATGGAACTGTCTATGACCCAAATAATGGGAAGACCTATTCTTGTACGATGAAGTTAAGTGCTACTAATCAACTCGAATTAAGAGGCTTTGTGGGTATATCTTTGCTAGGCCGAACTACCGTTTGGACGAGAGTTAAATAAGTGATAATGCTGAATTATGAATTTTAAATTTTGGATTTAATGAGCTAGTTATTAGTTCTTTATAATAAAACAACGCTCAATTAGTTTGCACGATTACTTAGTTAGTAGGGGCATTAGATTTTATGGGAATATCAGAAAGAAAAGAACGAGATAAACAGGAGTTACGTCAACGAATAATTGATGCTGCAAAGGATATTTTTATTGAGCAAGGATTCGAAAAAGCATCAATCAGAGCTATTGCCGAACGAATCGAGTACAGTCCTGCAACGATTTATTTACATTTTAAGGACAAAGACGAATTGTTACATGCTATTCACGAATTAGGTTTTTTACAATTAGCAGCACTCAAAAAAGACCTGACCAACATACAAGATGGCTTTGAGCAATTGACACAACGAGCTAAAATTTATCTACAGTTTGCTATTGATAATCCTGAAATGTATGGTTTGATGTTTATTCAGGATGCACCTATGGAAGCCATCAAAAAATGTAAGGAAGATGATGAGTGGGATTGTGGAATGGAGGTTTTTGAAGGCCTTGTACAGAATTTAGTGCTTTGCATTAAGCAAGGATTAATTCCAGATACGGAAGTGCATGTGTTAGCCATGACGGTTTGGTCTTATATTCATGGCATTGCTTCGCTATACATAAAAGGTCGTTTCTTTATGTTTGAATCGAAGGGTCTGGATATTCATCAAATGATTGACGCTTCCTTTAAAGTAATGTTGAATTCATTAAAGTTAAATAAATAGGGTAAATTATAAAAAGGTATCGCTATGGATACTTTTTTATTTGCCCTATTAGTGAACACTGTTTAGTAACTATTTATTGTTTTGTATTACGTGGGGAATTTCCCTTTAAATTTTAAACCATGAGATATTTTTCTTTACTCCTGCTATTTTGCTGTGTGTCGAGTGTCACCGCTCAGTCGGATGTCTTGAACCGATACGTACAAGAAGGCTTGCAGACTAATCAGACTTTAAAACAGCAAGGTTTTCAACTCCAAAAAGCCATGTTTGCTCTTAGTGAGGCAAAAACGTTGTTTAAGCCTACTCTCAATTTCAACACCACACTTTCGAGTGCGATGGGTGGACGAAAGATTGAATTGCCAGTGGGTGATTTGCTAAATCCTGTTTATAGCCAGTTGAATCAGTTGACTAATTCCACCAAATTTCCTCAGATTCAAAATACCAGTGAGCAGTTAGTTCCAAAGGATTTTTATGATGTTCGCTTCAAGACTACAATGCCTCTATTCAATGCCGAGATTAAGTTTAATCAAGCTATTAAGAAAGAGCAAGTTGTCTTGCAAGAGATAGAAATGAAGGTCTATAAACGAGAGTTGGTGAAGGATATTAAAACGGCTTATTTCAACTATTTAAAAGCTAGTGAAGCGGTGAAGATTTACCAAAATGCCCTGCAATTATTACACGAAAGTGAGCGAGTAAATCAGAGTTTAATTAATAATGGAGCTGCCAATCCAACCGTTTTGATTCGTACTCGTAATGAAATTGCCAAAGTAAATGCCGACCTCGAAGCAGCCAAAGGCAATCAACAGAATGCAGCAGCGTATTTTAACTTTTTATTGAACAGAGATTTTACAGAAAAGATTACCTCTGATACCTTATCGCTCAAGGCAATTCCAACGACCTTAACCGATGGACACCGAGAAGAATTGGACAAACTGCAAACGGGTATTGCAATCAACCAGCAATTATTGGGGTTAAGCCAATCGTACAAAAAACCGAAAATTGGGGCATCGCTCGACCTAGGTTCTCAGGGTCGATTCGGGCAGATAGCTTCTAGTAATTACAATTTCTTCTCTCCAAATGCTTTCTTTTTACTAGGTGTTTCTTTGGATTTACCTGTCTATTCTTTTGGTCGTAATCAGTTGAAAGTAAAGCAGGCTGAAATGGATATTGCAGCGTTGGATATGCAGTTAAAGCAGGTGAAAAATCAATTGGATTTGCAAACGTCTGTGGCAAATACCAGTTATCAATCAGCCCGAACTGTTTATGAATCGAAAGCTTCTCAAGTGTCAACAGCAGAACGTTATTACCGAGATTTGATGCGACGCTATAAAGAGGGAAACCTAAATTTCATTGAACTGCTTGATGCTCACACGCAAATTACTACGGCACAACTACAGCAATCAATCGCTCTATATGATGTCTGGATAAAATGGGTTGAATTGGAAAGAGCCAAGGCTAGTTTTGAAATGTAAATTCTGGAGGCAACGAGGCACGAAGGCAAGTAGGCAATGAGTAAAATGCACGAAATGCCATAGCCCTGAAGGGGCGACATCCCACAGGATAGGGTGCAAGCCCTATCCCAATCAATAAACCAACAACGCAAAATATTAACATATAAAATATGAAGAAGATATTCTTATTAAGTATTTCAACAATCCTACTAGTAAGCTGTGGGAAAAAAGCAGAAACGAAAAAAAGCCTTGCCGATGACGATGTTGTAGCGGTAAAATTGGCCTCCGTAGTGCAGGCAAATTCAACCGACCCAATTAAAGCATCTGGTTTGGTGGGTTCATTACACGAAGCTCGTTTATCCTTCAAAACGGGAGGAATTATCGAACGTATTTTCGTAAAAGAAGGTCAGCCAGTTCGTAAGGGACAACTGTTAGCAACGCTCAATTTAACCGAAATCAATGCTCAAGTGCAACAAGCCAACGAAAGCGTACTGAAAGCTGAACGGGATTTGAAACGAGTAAGTAACCTCTATCGGGACTCGGTAGCAACCTTAGAACAAGTTCAGAATTTAACTACCGCATTAAGTGTAGCAAAACAGAGTTTAGACATCGCTCGCTATAACCAAGGCTATTCAAAAATTGTAGCTTCCACCAGTGGCGTAATCGTAAAAAAACTCATGAACGAAGGCGAATTGGTAGGGCCTGGAACTCCCGTTTTCTTTATCAACGCTTCGGGGGCAAATGACTGGGTATTGAAAGTCGGAATTGCCGATAAAGACTGGACTCGCTTACGTATGGGTGACCGTGCTTCGTTGACCTTAGACGCTTTTCCTGAACGAACTTTTGCAGGAGTTATCACTAATTTATCGCAAGGAGCAGACCAGAATTCTGGGTTGTATCAAGCAGAAATTAAAATCAATACACAAGGTTTAAAAATGGCAACAGGGTTATTCGGAAATGCTTCATTATTCCCTTCAACGGTTCAAAAATTTACGTCTATTCCGATTGATGCCGTGATTGAAGGAAACGGAGAAGAAGCCTTTGTATATGTCGTTGAAAACGGTAAAGCTCGTAAGCTACCCATTAAAGTATCGGGTTTTGATAATACCAAAGCCTATATTCAAACAGGGTTAGCGGGTATTTCAGAAGTTGTAACGGACGGTTCTGCCTATTTGATTGAAGGAACAAAGGTGAAGGTGGTTCGGTAATAATGATTAATGTTGAGTTAATTCAGCAGATTAAATTTGACATTATTACCTACTTAATTAAACAAAATTATTTTGAATTTTAATCTAATTAATTGACCTGTGCCGTTGTTTGTGTCCTCACAAACAACCTAGATTAAATTCAAAATTCATCATTATTCCACATAGTTATGAAACTAGCAGAATTTTCCGTTAAAAATTACCAGTTTACCCTTGTGGTTTTTCTGGGAATCTTATCTATCGGGATTTATTCCCTCTTTAATATGCCACGGGGCGAAGACCCTGAGTTTAGTTCTCCACAATTTGGTGTTACCATAATTTACCCTGGAGCATCGCCTAAAGATGTGGAGGAATTGATTGCCGACCCTGTGGAAAAACGCCTCAACGACCTTGATAACATGGAACGTATTCGTACCAATATTTTCGATGGGGCAGCGGTTTTTCAAGTAGAATATGCTTTTGAATCTGATCCAGAAGAAAAATATCAGGAGTTAGTCCGTGAGATGAATGCGGTAAAGAAGGATTTACCTTCCGATATTTTTGATGTTCGTATTGAACGTTATCAGCCAGACGGAGTAAATATTTATCAGTACGCATTAGTTTCAGAGAATTTACCGTATTCTAAGTTGCAAGAACATGCCGAAGAATTGGAAAAACGCTTAGAGAAAGTAAGTGCCTTAAAAAATATCAAATCGTGGGGATTTCCAGAACGTAAAATTGCGGTGGAATTAAACTTGGATAAACTGGCTCAAGACCGTATCCCTGTGAATCGGGTGTTAGGAGCAATCCAGTCAGAAAATGTGAATATTCCTGGTGGTTCGTTGAACATGGGAACAAAGAAATTTAACGTTAAAACCTCAGGCAATTTCCATGATTTAAGCGAGATAAAAAATACGATTGTCTATACAAATGGTACTAAAATCGTTCGTTTGAGCGACATTGCCGAAGTGAAATATGCCTACGAAGACGAAAAGTACAAAACCCGTTTGAATGGTCATCGCAGCGTTTTTGTAACGGCTTGTCAGAAAAATGGACAAAATATCATTGCTGTAAAAGGCAAAGTAGAACCCATCATCGAACAATATAAGGCTTCATTGCCTGCTTCGGTAGATTTGGTTAAGGTATTCGACCAAGCGGATTCGGTAAATAAACGTTTAGGGCGTTTTGCCAAAGATTTCAGTATTGCCATTTTATTGGTGTTAATAACGCTCTTGCCTTTGGGTTCAAGAGCTAGTTTGGTCGTAATGATTTCGATTCCTTTATCGTTGGCCATTGGCTTGGCGATGCTTTATGCCTTGGGTTATACCATCAACCAATTGTCTATCGTGGGGATGATTGTCGCTTTGGGTATTTTGGTGGATGACTCCATTGTGGTAGTCGAAAATATTGAACGCTTTCTACGAGAAGGTTATACTAAAAAAGTAGCAGCTATTGAGGCAACCAAACAAATTAGCTTGGCAGTAGTAGGCTGTACAGTATTGTTGATTTTTGCCTTTTTGCCCGTAGCTAATCTACCAGAAGCCGCAGGGAAATTTATCCGTAGCTTGCCGATGGCAGTGAGTGTAACGGTATTTGCTTCGATGATTGTTGCCCTGACGATTGTACCTTTTCTTTCGAGTGTAATTTTGAAAAATCACGAAAACCCAGAAGGAAATGCCATTTTGAGAGCCATGAAAAAGCTGATTCATGCGACTTACGGAAAATTGATGGACTGGTCTTTAATCAATCCGTGGAAAACCTTAGCGATGGCAGGGGCAATTTTTATAGGAGTGATGGTGTATGCAAAATTCAATTTAGGCTTTAGTTTGTTTCCTGCTTCCGAAAAACCGATGTTCTTAGTCAATGTAACTACGCCTGTGGGAACAAACCTAAAAGCAACCGACGAAGTCATGCGTTTTGTAGAAGGAGAGTTGAAAAAAGTAGAAGAAGTGCAAAACGTGGCATCTAACATTGGAGGAGCGAATCCTCGGATTTACTACAACGTTATTGCAGGACCAGAAAAAGAAAACAACGGACAAGTATTTGTGATGTTGCACGAAGAGGTGCAACCACTTGAAAAAAGAGCCTTGATTGATCGACTCAGAGGAAAGTTTGTGAATTATCCGAATGCAAAAATTGAGGTAAAAG
>JBMLRK010000247.1:0-2254 GCA_049241065.1 Spirosomataceae bacterium | reverse complement strand
TTTTTTTCTACCTGCACGCCATTCGCTAAACAGGAGATTTTTATCAATTTCTGGTTTCGGGAAAAATAAACTGGCGATATAACCTACCACAATCACGACCAAATGGCTGTACACACCAAGCATTAATTTATGATGAGGAAAATTGTATTTTCCGAAATCTAATAACAAATGTTTGTCCTCTCCTAAACCGATTTCGGTAGATGTAAGAAAGCAATAAGCCGTAAAAATAATACAGGTAAAAATTCCAATATTCACTCCCTGACGGTTGGCTCTTGCACTAAATAAACCCAACAAGAAAATCCCGACGATACCCCCTGAGAAAATTGCGTACAGCGTAAACACAATGCCAAGAACGCCTTCGCTACCCATTGCCAAGTAGAAAAATCCAATGAGCATCGAGATAACTCCCGAAAGTACCACCGTTGTTTTACTCACTTTTAAATAGATGGCATCCGATTTATTCGGAAACATTTTCTTGTAATAATCTTCGACCCCAACGGCTGCCAAGGAATTCAAATCGGCACTTAATGAGCAAATTGCAGCCGAAATTAAAGCCGACAAAATAAAGCCTACAATACCCGTTGGCAATTGAGTCATCATAAAATAAGGGAAAACTGCATCGGCATGAACACTTGCTGGCAAAGGATTTTGTTGGTAAAAAACAAAAAGTAACGTACCAATAAACATAAACATTGCCCAAACAGGAACGGTCAACAAAATGCCCATCAACGAAGCACGGATAGCCGATTTATCTGTTTTGGCTGTTAAATACCGTTGCACTACCGTTTGATCTGTTCCATATTTTTGAATCGCATAAAACCCACCGTTAATAACCATGACAATAAACGTCAACTTGGTAAAATCTAGGTCATAAGGACCAAAACCTGTATGATTATTGGCAGAAGCAACCGACCACGCTTCGGGTAGTCCGCCTTTAATGCCTAAAATCAAGAGAATCAAACAGACAACTCCACTAAACAAAAGCATGAATCCTTGAAAAACATCTAACCAAATAACCGCTTCAATTCCTCCTTTTAGGTTTACTAAAATGATAATTCCACCGATAATGAACATGATTAAAGCAGGATTTAGTCCTGTTAGGTTACTTAATGCCACTGCCATTAGGAACAAGACCGTTCCCATCGACGAAAATTGGCGAAGAATAAACGAAGACGAGCTGTAATAGCGAGCAAAAGCCCCAAAGCGTTTTTCAAAGTATTCGTAGGTACTCAATCCGATTACTTTTCGGAAAATGGGTACAATAAACCAGATTGTAAAAAATAGAACAATGGGAACCATTAGCCCCTGTACCAATAAAATCCAGTTGGAAGAAAAGCCTTCGCCTGGGTAGCCCAAAAAGGTAACACTACTAATAAGCGTTGCCAACAAAGACATTCCGATTGCCCAAGAAGGTACTTTCCCTTTTGCCAAAAAATAGGTTTGAGTAGTCTTTTGATTCTTGGAAAAAAAGAACCCGAAGTAAAGCGTTAAGCCTAAAAAAAAGAAAATGATGCCATAATCTATGACATGTAAGGTACTGTGGTTCATTGTGTTTTTGGATCTACAAATGGTTTAAAACTCCCAAACGTCTTTACTCCAAGCATAACTACCTGGTTTAATGGTCAAATAAAAGGATTTTTCGAGACATTTCATCTGAATAATGCCAGGAGCATATACTTTGGTAGGTATAAAACGACTCAAGGCAAGTTTTTTCATAATGGCCGCCGCCGTTGCTCCTCCTTCAATCAATAAAGAATCGATCGACGTTAAGGACAATACTTCTTTCACAACCGCTGCCATCCACTGTGCCAACTGACTTGGACTTGGACTAAATTCGGTCAATTCACCAAAAGCAATAATTACTTTATCGTGCTGATTCATTAACTGCGTTATTCTTTTTGCCCAATCGAGCAGCAAAGCCTCTTTGTTTACTTCGCTAAAAAGTTCAACAGGCAAATAGCTAACATTTTCGTATTGGTGAAAAGTCTTTTTGATAGCCGTCACACTTCCCTCAAAGGTTGTTCCACTCACGTATAATACTTTATCGGGAAGGTTCTTAGCAGGCTCTTTTGTATTGTTTTTTTCAGAAGGAATTTTGTCTAATAATGCGTTGAAAAAATCGCCAGCCCCCACCATAAGCATATCGCTCTGCACTTGATTTGCCCATGAAAAAACATCCGCTTCACAGGTAGCTTCTCCGATAACAATACAGTCTTGCGGAAGGTCTTCGTTACATTTTGCTACTTGTACAGCT
>JBMLRK010000246.1:0-8322 GCA_049241065.1 Spirosomataceae bacterium | reverse complement strand
AAAAAAGGCAATGCTTACACACTCGACTATCGTGAAAAAGCTCCCGAAAAGGCGGATAAAGATATGTACCTGGATGCCGACAAAAATGTAAAAGCAGGTCAACCAAGTTTGTTTGGACATTTGGCAAGTGGTACTCCTGGCAGTGTGGACGGACTAGAACAGGCTCATAAACGTTTTGGGAAATTAACATGGCAACAGGTTCTTCAACCTGCCATTGATTTGGCAGAAAAAGGCGTTGCTCTAACTGCTCGTGAAGCTCGTGGATTAAACCGTACAAAAGCCGACTTTATTCAGTATAATCCAAGTAAACGCTATTTCATGAAACCTGATACCAGCGATTGGAAAGAGAACGAACTCTTAATCCAACCTGATTTAGGCAAAACACTTCGTCGTATTCAGGCAGAAGGACGTAAAGGTTTTTATGAAGGGGAAACTGCTCGTTTACTTTTGGAAGAAATGAAACGTGGTGGTGGCATTATCACACAACACGATTTAGATACTTACAAATCGGTGTGGCGTACTCCTGTGACAGGAACGTACAAAAACATGAAAATCATTTCGATGCCTCCGCCATCGAGTGGTGGAATTGCCTTGTTACAATTGCTAAAAATGCTAGAACCTTATCCGCTCACTCGTTGGGGATGGCACAGTGATTCAACCGTTCAAGTGATGATTGAAGCTGAACGTCGGGTATATGCCGACCGTGCTAAATGGTTAGGCGACCCTGATTTTATCAAAGTTCCTCAAAAAGAATTATTAGAAGCTGATTATCTAAAAAAACGCTGGGAAGATTTTAGTTTTGACCATGCAACAGACAGTAAAAATATCAAAGGAGGAGCAATTCCAACCTATGAAAGTTTAGAAACAACCCACTCCTCGTTTGTCGATAAGGAAGGCAATGCGGTTTCGATTACGACCACCCTAAATGGTTCGTATGGTAGTAAGGTAATTGTGGATGGTGCAGGTTTTTTATTGAACAATGAAATGGATGATTTCTCGATTAAGACGGGTGTACCCAATGTCTATGGTTTAATCGGCAGTGAGGCAAACGCCATTGCAGCTAACAAACGGATGCTTTCGTCGATGACTCCTACCATTGTAGAACAAGATGGAAAATTGAAAATGGTTTTAGGAACGCCAGGAGGTTCGACGATTATCACCTCTGTTTTCCAAGTATTTTTGAATGTTGTAGAACATGGAATGACGATGCAACAGGCGGTAGATGCACTGCGTTTTCATCATCAATGGATTCCAGACCGTACCACTTTTGAAGACGGAGGATTTTCAGAACCAACCCTAAAACGCTTACGTGAAAAAGGGTATAAAATTGATGGTCAAAAAAATACGATTGGTCGTATGGACTGTATTCTAGTATTGCCAGATGGTACGTATGAAGGCGGAGCAGATGTACGTGCAGATGATACCGCAGTAGGATATTAAGACGTATTTTGTCTTTATCATATAAAAAAACAGGTTGCCCCATTTGGAGCAACCTGTTTTTTTATAAAGAAGTATAGTGCTGAACCACTGGAGCTTTATCGAAATATGGGCCAATGATGATTCTCCATTTCTGGAACAAAGCAGACTCTCTAAATCCTACTGTGTGATCTTCTAATGTTTCCCAAGTAATCAATAAAACATAACGATTTTCTTGTTCGATACACTTTTTAAACTCGTGTTTTACATATCCTTTTGCCTCAGCCAAAACGTGCTGTGCCTTATCTAAAGCAGCTTCAAATTCCTCGTTCTTCTTTGCTTTGATGTCTAGTGTTACAACTTCTAAAATCATTCTCTTACGAATTTTAATAATTTTTAAACCTTGATAGCTCAATATTGCTATTCTCCTGCAAGAAACACAGATATTCGCTGAATAAAAAATTATACCCTATTTTTTCAGGGAGACAACGAGTTTTAACTCATTGATACCGTCCAAAATCAAGTGCTTGCTCAATATTACCTTATCAAGTCGTAAATACAACGAGTTAAAACTCGTTGACCCTAAAAAAAAACAGCCCTCAACGAGAGCTGTTTAATAACAAGTGGTTCGAACTAAATACTACCCACCACCTTATTTTTAACTAAGGCGAATCGCTACTTTTTTTGGACAACGATTGAGTTAACCAAGTAGTTGTTCTTTTGTGTAATCAAATTATAAACTTTCTCAACCATTTTACTGTCTTTATGTGTGGTGAACACTTTGAATTCTTTGAAAGCTTTCGCATCCTTTTCGTAGAAGTACAAAACATCTCCAACTTTAATATCACCCATTTTTGTTGTTCCTGTTGATGTTAAAAGTGGGTGATTCGCCGTTGCTTCTAGTACTTTCAAATCAAATTTAGATGCGTTAAGCGTAGCCTCAATCATTGCATTGGGATCTATTAACGATAACGTAGTTAAGGCAAAGCGATTAGATTCGTGGATTTCAACCTTTTCAACCAAGGTTTCTTCCTCAGCATTGGTACTAACATTGTAACTCATCACAGAATCCCCTTCTTTAATGGCAGCAATCTCTTTTGTTGAACCATCTGCCATAGTCACTAAGGCATTGCCAGGGAAACAATATTCATACTTATCTTCGTCTTTACTTTTATCACCCGAAACGCCCGAAAATTCTTTCGCCATCACAAAGGCAATACAAGAAGAGAATCCCATAATTGTTTTTTCACCTTCTTTCAAATCGTCGATGTATTTGCCCCAAACCTCTTTTTCTGCTAAGGGATTAGGTACTACTAACGGAATCTGCTTACCATTTTTGGGAGTTGTAAAAACCATTAAATTGGCAATTTCACTCATGCCCGTTGCCTCCATTACCTTATACACATAAATACGACGTTCTAAACCATCTGAAAACTTAAAGACGTAGGGTTGTGAACTATTGTCCAACACAAACCCTCCATCTTTAATGTAAGTATCTTTATCTAGGTTTTTGATACTTATTTTTTTAATTAAATCGTACTCAGTATTCTTGATTCCAGTCTTTGCTGCTTCTTGAGCAAAAGAAGTTAGGGTTATTAATAAGGCTAATATGCTGTAAAAAAGTTTTTTCATCTCGTTTCAGTTTGTGATTTAGTATTAATTATTAGTGATTAAAATCACGTTTACAAAGGTGCTAGATTATCAAATCCAACATTTAGAATTCAAAATTTTGCACTATTGATTTATCCTGCTTGCACACGCTTATGTATTTGCGTAACCACCGCATTAGCCGATTCAAAAGCCCCTGCCATCCATGCTGTCAGGTGAGAAGTATGCTCACCAGCAAGGTAAATTTCGTCATCGGGTTTAATTAAGGCTGGATAAAAACGCTTTCTAGCGGTATCGCTATACTCTGCCCAACCTCCCTGCGAAAACGGGATTTTCTGCCATGCTAACGAAAAAGAAGATTCAAACTCTTCTTTATATTGTGGGTGAATTTTTCCTCCTTGTTCTAAAGCTGCTTTTTCTCGTTCGGCTAGACTCAAGTTACCCATTCGCAAAGCACGGTCATGGAAATTATAATAGCCTTTCAACACGCCTTTCTTGGCCATAAAACTGTAAGACGGATAAAAAATCTGCGTGATGTCCATATTGGTTTTAGAAATTCCTCCAAATATTTTATCATCTTCTTCCCAGAAACGACGCTTAAACTCTAGTCCAATTTTTCCTGTATTCATGTAAGGCACAAAATCGGCTGCCCGTCGTATATCAGCAGATAAGTCAGACGGAATATTTTTCAATACAGGTAATGGAATTGTACAAATACAATAGTCTGCCGTAATTTCTTTCACGGCATTGGTTTTGTCTTTGTACACCACTTTCACCCCTGGAGAAGTCTTTCTAATTTCCTGTACAACTGCTTGATATTGAATTTTCCCTTCTAAGCGTTTTGCAAAGGCATAAGGCAAAGCATCCATTCCGCCAACAGGCTGTAACATAACAGGTTGTTGGTTAAAAGTATATTCGCCCACGTTTGAGAAAGCAGGATGAAAAAAGCCCGATTCAATAATATCATGTAGCAAATGAGGAGCTGCTAGTTCAGGTGTTTGTTCACCATAACCTCCCTGACGCTTATAACCGTGGCGTTCCGAACCCTTATATTTTTTCATAATATCTAAGTCGGACTCCTCTTTTAAATAAGCGGTCAATTTGTCTAAATCCTCTTTCGTAACCTCCTCATCCAAGGCTTTTTTGTCAATGGCTTTTATCAATAATTCACTTGTATAGCCACGGACATCCGCATGAATTTCTCGAATTTTAACAGGACGATTAGCCAATTTTCCTGTCCCGCCATCAGAATAATAATATGCCCCTTCGTTTACATTCATAAAGATTTCGAGCGGAATATTAAACTCACGGCAATAATGTAAGCTAAGCGTATGATTGTGCGGAATACGAGCCGCTCCCCCATTGTAATAATGTCCTGTATCGAACGTACACGTTTGAGTTGTTCCACCAATTTCAGTTTCGGTAGTACCGCCTCTAATCGTCCAAATTCTTCCTCCAGGGCGAGATCTTGCTTCCAGAATAGTTACTTCATAGCCTAATTTTGTTAACTCATAGGCGGCAGACATTCCTGCAAGCCCTGCTCCCAAAATAAGAATTTTCTTATTTGTCTTACTACGCTGTAAGTTGAGCGGTTGTGCTTTAGATTCGGGTATCAACCCGAATCCTAGCATTGTTAAATAACTTGAAGCACCAGCTTTCTCAATAAAATCCCGTCTTGTCATATCCTCCTTGCTAATTAGTAAAAATCTACACCGTAATTTTGGTAAAGGCATCCGTAAATGCTTTCATTTCATCCATCGTTCCGATAGATACACGACACCAGTGCTGACGGTCAAACTCCCATTTACGCACCATCACGCCTTCTGCCATCAACTTCGACACTAAATCTGCTCCTTTCATTTTAATAGGGAACAAAACAAAGTTTGCCGATGATGGAATATAGGCGTAACCCATTTTTGTCAAATATTCATACAAGAATTGCTTCGATGTAGCGGTATTCGCAAGGGTCATTTTCTGGAACTCTACATCTTTGATAGCGGCAATAGCGGCCGCAAAAGAAGGTACTGAAATATCAAAACCGCCAGAGCAATAAGGCTGAAGTACTTTCAAAATTTCTGGTTTGGCAATCGCATAACCCACACGAAGCCCAGCAAAAGCATAGAGTTTCGACATGGTACGTAAAATCAAGACATTTTTGCCCGCTACAATCGACGGAATCATTGAATCTACTTTAATATCTTTTGCATAATCAATGTAGGCTTCATCTACCAAAACAGGCACTTTGTCTGACACTTTATCAATGAAGGCCGTCAAACTTGCCGAAGGTAAAATCGCTCCCACGGGGTTATTGGGATTTGTAATATACACCAAGCTTTGAGAGCCATTCAATTTACCTGCAATAGCCTCTAAATCATACTGAAAATCTTTTGTTAAAGGCACTTTTTCCATCGGCACACGCTCATCATTCGATGAGATATAACAAGGATCAGCACAAATAACTTTTCCTTTAGAACCATAAGCCACTAACGAAGCCGTCAATAATTCCGAAGAACCCGCTCCTAAAAGGATGTGATTTTCGGGTACACCTTCTTTCTCTGCAATCAATTTAATTAAATCTGCTCTCGACTGGCGAGCATAGCGGTTAGAATCACCTAATGCTGCCACCAAAGCATCTTTTGTTTTCTGAGAAGGTCCCCATGGGTTCTCATTAGCTCCTAATCGGGCTTTTACCTGAGCTAATGCCGCAGGAGGAATATGATTAAAGGCTTTTTCAAGCTGAAAATCTGGGGTTAAACTTGCATATAATTCCTGTCTAACTAAAGGATTTGCCACAGCACGTTGCATAAATGCACTTGCAGTACTTAGACCAGCGGTTGCTAAGATGCTCTTTTTGAGCCAATCACGACGACTAAAAGTTGAAGACATAAGTTGTATTATTTTGAAGTGGACAATGCAGGTATTTTACATCAACTCTTGGGAAAAGGAAATATAAAATCACCCAGTATAAGCGAAACAAATACTAGTACCAAAAACATGAAAAATGGGGCAATACCTCCGCTCTAACGAATCCAGTGCTTTGGGAATCGAATAGTAATGATTACTATTCAAAGAGATTGTGTAAAAAGTTAAAAGTTTATGAGCAACTGTCGCTTGGATTAAATCGAAAAGCAAACAATAATATTCTAAAAGATAAAGCTTAATAGAATATTATTGGGTACAAAACCTTAAACTTTAAACTCAAAACTTTCTACACAACTCTTAGTTGATATAATTTAGCTTATTGATGAAATTTGTACTTATCAAACAAATACCAAAATTAATTAAAATTGACATTTTATTAAATATTGGTTTTTATTTACATTCAAACTTATTAAAAAAATGAATTATTATCAAAAATTAATGTGATTTTATTGCAAAAACATTCAAAAATGAGTAAAAATACCAAAAATTAGTTTTTCCAACTCAATTCATTTAAGTATAATAATCTCAATCAAATTGTATTATTCAAACATAAAACTTAACACATCCAACTTTGCTATTTTGGGTGCTACTTAATTAAAAATCATTGGAAACTAAAAAGACCTTTTGACTTGTTATTGAGTTGTAGAAAATTACACATTCGCTTTCGAGCAGTGGTTTGAGTGTCTATATTCCTACATTTTTTACTCATAAACATCGACAATTACATCCGTTAAATTCTCATGGCCATATTTCCTCAGTTTGGCAAACAACCTTCGGGTGCACGTTTGGCAAGGATTCAACAATCTCCTAATTTTAAAAATAATAGATTTGAAAATATTGACTTCACGCCAAATATGTCTGAAGAATTCAGTGCTTCTAAACTATTAAAAAGTTACATTTCACCCGTTGCCAAAGAACCCACTCCCGTACACGGAGTTCCATTCGAAAAAAATAATCTTCATCAATTGCTTGATAATAGCTTAGTTTGGTTCGGTCATTCATCCTATCTGCTAAAATTCGAAGGACTTACATTTTTGATTGACCCCGTTTTTTCGGGAAGCGCTTCTCCTTTTTCCTTCAACATCAAATCGTTTAAAGGAAGTAACGAATATCAAGTTGAGGATATGCCAGCCATCGACTATTTGATTATCTCGCATGACCATTATGACCACCTCGACTACAAAACGATACTTGCTCTTAAATCGAAAGTGGGGCATATTATCTGTGGTTTGGGCGTTGGAGAACATTTTGAATTTTGGGGCTATTCTCCCGAACTCATCACTGAATTAGATTGGCACGAACAAATTCAGCTTAAAAACAACGTAAAAATTAGGGCTACACCAGCTCGCCATTTCTCGGGTAGAGGCTTCAAGCGAAACAATACGCTTTTTTGTTCGTATATTTTATCATCCGAAAGTCAACAATTATTTCTTGGAGGAGATTCTGGCTATGGGTCACACTTCAAAACTATCGGGGAACAATACGGCCCGTTTGATTTTGGTATTTTAGAATGTGGTCAATATAATGTGATGTGGAAAGAAATTCACACCCGACCAAACGAATGGGCAAAGGTGATTAGCGATTTGAAATTAAAGAGTGTAATGCCTGTTCATTTTGGCAAATTCAAACTTGCCTTACACGACTGGAACGAACCAGTTCAGCGTTTTTCAGAAGAGGTAACTTCCTTAAATATTCCTTTTTTTACACCTAAAATTGGTGCTATTTTACAGTGGAATCAACCCGCTAAAAATGAAAAATGGTGGATTTAGCCATTTAGTAACCCGAATAAATATGGAAACAGCACCCAAATTATCTTACTGCGAAGTCGTATTAACTTACCCAGCCGATAACCTACATCGCATCTATCACGATACAGCTTATGGCTTCCCAATTGCTGACGACAATGAACTTTTTGGAAGACTAATTCTAGAAATTAATCAGGCAGGATTGAGTTGGAATACCATCTTACAAAAACAAGAAAATTTCAGAAGAGCCTTCGATAATTACGATATTCAACGCATTGCAAGCTATACAGAAGAAGACCGAGAACGCTTGCTTAACGATGCTGGCATTATTAGGAATCGGTTAAAAATCAATGCGGTTATCCATAATGCCAATGTCATTTTAGCGTTACAGAAAAGTCATGGGAGTTTCAAAAATTGGATAGACAGCCATCATCCTAAAAGTAAAGACGCATGGGTGAAACTCTTCAAGCAAACATTCAAATTTACAGGTGGCGAAATTGTGAACGAGTTCTTAATGAGTACTGGTTATCTCGATGGCTGTCATATCGAAAGCTGTGAAATAGGCATAAAATTAAAGACTATCACAACCAGTCAAATCCTATAACATGGGGAACAAATATGTCTGCAATGC
>JBMLRK010000245.1:0-16531 GCA_049241065.1 Spirosomataceae bacterium | reverse complement strand
ATTTTCTAACAAGTAAGTTTAGTAACGATTATCATTCAATAACCAATATGAAACAGTTAGTCATTTCCCTTTCCATCCTTGTTGTGTTATTGTCTTCTTGCGGAGGCGGTAAAACCAAAATTGAAGATTACCTTTCAGTGGCTCAACGAGACACTTTGCTTACTAACATTATTACCTATATCTATTCTTCAGCTCCTGGAGCTACGCAGGAAACCAAGTTTCAACCTCAGTTTCGTAAATTTTATACAAAAGCCTTACCTGCATTTGCATTCCAAAATTATTACGAAGCCAAAGACGGCTGGAATTATTTTTTCTTAATTCGTCCCGTTGCAGATGGTGCAATCTTCAAACGAGGAGTATTAGGGCGTTTTAAATTCAAAGCAGCAATTGACGACCAAGATGATGCTACTTCGTTGATGCCACAAGAGTTTGAAGAAATTGTGAATACACCCCATTTGAAAGAGGAAGAGGCACAAGAGCGTGGGGCTTTTTTATTCAGAGAATTAATCAAAGATGGAAATTTGGATAAATACCTTTCCATGAAACACTATATAGAATGGCCAGACAGCACCTTGGTGTACGATAAGCAACAACATCAATGGATTAGGCCTATAAGAGTTAAGTAAGGGTTAAGCAAGCTCAATTAAATGAGCAGTGGCGGGACTCTAAGCCAGATAGCCAAGCTATCTTACCCTTACTTTTAAGTTCAAATAGCATGAGTTTTAAATTGTGTTTTACAACTGAGTGCAATCATAATTGATTAAATAATTTCTGGGAAGGATACTCCCTTACAGCAATGTAAGGGGAAATCCGACTGGATTTTCATATTGGTGTAAACCAGTAAAAGCCAAGGTGTATCGCCTTGGTTTTTCTTTTTTAGATGGAGGTATGCTAATAAGACGATTGTTATAGCAATAGGAAAACTAGCCTGAACACTTTAACTCCTTTCCGTCACCGAAATAGGGTGAATAACGTACTATTTTGTTAAATTATTGTTTATCAGTTATTTGTGTTATGTTTTTTTAAAAAATACATAACATTGAGGTAAACTGTAGGTCATAGATAAATGCTAAGTTTGTTTATTCATTTTTTAATATAGAACCATGAAAAAAGTAAGCACTTATTTAGGCAAATTTCAAGAAACGTTCACTTGGTTTATGACATCCATGTTTGTTTCTTAATTTTCTTCGCATGATAGCAGAATACATTATACCACTTGTACTCATGGCGGTATTGTTGGGCATTGGGGTATTGTCAATTATCGAAACGTTTTTTCAACAGCGAAAAGATTGTGGTAGTCAAAAGATAACATACCGCTAATCTATCCATAACTCAGAGTTAATTTCTACATGATAAGTTTGCATTGTCAAATTTTGATACAGAACTACCTCAATTTTAGGATATGATAGATGTTTCCTTAAAAATATTATTAGTCGATGACGACCCTGATATTCTTGAATTATTAGAGTATAATTTAGTAGCAGAAGGATATCAAGTAAGAACTGCCGCAAACGGGTTAATTGGCGTGGAGGTTGCTAAAGATTTTATCCCAGACCTAATCGTCATGGATATTATGATGCCAATAATGGATGGTATCGAAGCTGGACGTATTATCAAACAACATTCCGCCCTAAGTAAAACATATTTGCTCTTTTTAACAGCCCGTGCAGAGGAATATTCGGAAGTGGCAGCTTTTGATATTGGTGCAGACGATTACATTATTAAACCCGTAAAACCTCGTGCCTTGATGAGCCGTATAAAAGCCATCTTGAAGCGTGAATTAAGCGATGCCGCAAGTATTGATAAAATCGTTATCGAAGACTTGACCATCAATAAGCAGAACTATTCCATTACTGTAAAAACAGATACATGGGTTTTGCCTAAAAAAGAATTCGATTTGCTGATGTTCTTCGTGAGTAATCCTAACAAGGTATATTCAAGAGATGAAATCTTATCGAATGTCTGGGGAAGGGGGATTCATGTTACTGAAAGAACCGTGGATGTACATATTCGTAAAATTAGAGAAAAAATTGGCGAAGATTATATCCGTACCATCAAAGGAGTTGGCTATTTGTTTTCCAATATTCCTCAGTAATGAATCAAGGATTCAACGAGTAGCGTCTTACTAGTGAAATTTTTAGTACAGCTTATCCTTTGTTAATAATAAAAAATAAAAAAGGAAAGTGTATTATTAGTACAAGGATTCAAATCTTACCTTCATAAAGACCTGAGCATGAGCCATTGGCTCATGCTTTTTTTGTAGGTATTTACCGTGATTAACCCTGAAAATGGAAGATAAAAAGCTTCTTAACATAAAGATAACACTTAGGAAATCATAGAGTTAAACTAAAAGAGGATTTTTGACCTATTATGAAAATGCCCAAACAATATCGCACAATCGTTATTTCAGACGTTCATTTAGGCTCAGAGGGGTCTAAGGCAAAAGAGGTCGTTTCTTTTTTGAAATCTACCTCTTGTGAAACCTTAATTCTTAATGGGGATATCATTGATGGCTGGCAACTAAAGAAAAGCGGTTCTTGGAAACGAAAACACACGGCTTTCTTTAGAGTAGTTCTCAAAATGATCGAAGAACACGGAACAAAAGTGGTGTATTTACGAGGAAATCACGATGATTTTCTGGAACAAGTAATCCCTTTTTTCTTGGGTAAGTATTTCTCTATCCGTAGGGATTTTATCTACGAATCTTATGAAAAACGCTATTTTATCACGCATGGCGACATCTTCGATTCGGTTACTTCTAAAATGAAATGGTTGGCTCATTTAGGCGATATTGGTTATACCTTCTTGTTGTCTCTAAACAAAATTTATAACTATTACAGAGCTAAAAGAGGACTTCCTTATTACTCGTTTTCGCAGGCTATCAAGCAACAGGTGAAAAAGGCTGTAAATGGAATCTCTGATTTTGAAGTCAAATTGGCTGAACTGGCTAAGGCAAATCAATGTCAAGGCATTATTTGTGGACATATTCATAAAGCAGAAATCAAGCAATTGGGTGAGATTACCTATATGAATTCTGGCGATTGGGTGGAGTCTCTGACGGCTTTAGTAGAAGATTTCAAAGGGGAATGGTCTTTGATTCATTGCGTAGATGCCGAAATGATGTTACTCGACGATGAGGCAACCGATGAAGAAGAGTATTACAGCGAATCCTATTTTTTTGGGAAAAAATAACCTCACAAACACATGGCTAAATACCTATTTGTTGTTCAAGGCGAAGGTAGAGGACACCTCACTCAAGCTATTTCTTTGTATGAATTGCTGAAATCCGCTGGTCATGAAGTGGTGGCTGTGATGGTGGGTAAAGGGGATGACCGTAACCTACCTAGTTTTTTCCAAGAAAAAGTAGCTGCTCCTATTCACACGTTTTCGAGTCCGTCTTTGGTATATGGCAGCGGAAAGGCTCTTCGAATGTGGGATACCGTTAAAACTCATGCCCTTCGTTTGCCTAAATACATGGATAGTATTAAGCAATTGGCAGACAAAGTAGAGGAAACTCAGCCCGATGTGATTATCAATTTCTATGAAATGATTTGCGGCTTATATTGTCAATTATACCAGCCAGGGATTCCATGTGTCTGTATTGCTCATCAATATTTATTACTCCATAAAAACTTCGTTTCAATAGACAACAAAATGTTTGACCGTTGGCTATTGAATCTCAATACTCGTATCACGGCATTGGGTAGTACCAAGAAAATGGCCTTGTCTTTTGTTCAGATGGACGATGATAAGAGTGCCAATATCGTTGTTACACCGCCTTTATTACGTGACGAGGTAAAATCCTTAACGCCTCAGCGTAAACCTTTTTTACTGGCTTATATAACACACCATAAATTAAGCGAAGACATCATCAATTGGCACGCCAATCATCGTGATGTGGAGATTCACTGTTTCTGGAACAATCAAGAGTTTTCTGACGAGTGGCACTTTAGAGAGAATTTAACCTTTCATCAGGTAAATGCTGAAAAATTCTTAGCCATGATGCAAGACTGTGCAGGGCTTGTTTGTACTGCTGGTTTTGA
This sequence comes from Spirosomataceae bacterium, assembly GCA_049241065.1. GTDB lineage: Bacteria > Bacteroidota > Bacteroidia > Cytophagales > Spirosomataceae > JALRIJ01. The sequence goes on along the minus strand of JBMLRK010000245.1, from coordinate 12,488 downwards.
GTCGGTTTGTGAAGCTATGTATCTCGGTAAACCTATTTTAATGGTTCCTGTTCCAAATCATATCGAACAAGAAATTAACGCACTGGACGGTCAACGTGCAGGAGCAGGTATTGCCGATAGTAGCTTTAATTTAAGCCGATTTATGGAGTATTTACCCGTTCATAAAAGTGTTCACGAAACGTTTAAAAATTGGCAAGCTCAAACGCCAACCATTTTCTTGAATGAATTAGAAATGCTTGTGAGTTCGAAGCAACAAATATTTACCTTTAAGCCGAAATCGTATAGTACAATGTCCTACCTGCGACAACTATTCTTAAAGACAATACTCAAGTAACCCTGACCCACCCGAATTGTCTATTGAATGAATTTTAAGAGTCCGTCAAAATGCCCATTTTGACGGACTCTTTCTTTTTAAACAAGTTTAATTTTTAATTTAACATTTTTTAATTATTTTTTAATTATTTAAAATATTGCACCTCTTTAAGTCGTTATTGTTCTGTTGGAAAGGATATTAAGCCTCTGTAGTTGCCTTTGTCTGTGAAGACACACACAACGGCAAACAGCAAAGGAATATTATTTGGTGTAAAATGCTTTAAACTTTAAACACTACACTTTTACACCCCTCATTTTGGAGAACGTTTTAACTATTTAAAATACCATACAATTATGAAAACAACTTTTTTATTCCCCAAACTACTCCTCATTGGAGTGCTAGGATTGACGCTTGCTTGTAGCGAAAAAAAGGCAGAAACAACCATGGTTGACTCTGCTGCGGTAGCAACACTTGACACTGAACAAAGCGACACCGCTATTTTGAATGACTTAAAGCCCGAAAACCGTCAATTTATTCGTACCGCAGAATTGCGTTTTAAGGTGGCTGATACGCAAAAGGCTTCTAATGCCATAGAAGACATTTGTAAACAATATGCTGGTTTTGTTACTCGCTCAGATTTGACTTCTCAGATTGCCAATACCCATGAAGTCGCCTTTGGAAATGATTCCTTGTTACGAACAACAGCCTACGAAATGGTGAACGACTTGGTAATTCGAGTTCCTAATCAACATCTCAATGAACTCCTTCGGGAAATTCAACCCTTGATGTTGTTTGTGGACAAAAGTACGCTCTCGGCGGAAGACGTAAGTTTTTCATTGTTAGCAAGTGAAGCTCGTAAAAAACGTTTTAAGAAGTTTGAAAACAGCTATGAAAAACATATTGCTACAAAAGGGAAAAAGTTGACAGAAACGTCGGAAGCAGAAACAACGCTTTTATCATTACAAAATCAAGCGGATGAAAATGCGGTAGAAACACTGAGTTTGAAAGACCAAGTAAATTATAGTACCGTGACGATTCACTTGTATCAGCCAGTGGTAGTGCAGTATGACAAAATCCCAAATATTGAAAATACCTATGGACTACAGCCTAATTTATTGTTGCGGATAGGCTATAGCCTTCAAACAGGTTGGTATTGGTTTGAGGAAGTACTGTTGTTTTTCTTCCAAATTTGGTTTGTATTTCCTTTAGCTTGGGGTTTCAAGTGGCTTTATAAGAAGTTTGCAAAGTAAATTTTATTCCCTTTCCCCGCCATTGTCTGTGTCTTCACAGACAATGATTTGGAGTTCTTACTCTTCGATATGTTCCGCAGGGCATGTCTGGGACGCATAGTCGAAGCATAGATAAAAAGGATTTGTAATCCTGTCCATTGTCTGTGTCTTCACAGACAACGGCAACACACCAAACATGATTGATTATGAGACGATTATAATGCTGTCACCCAACATTACGCACTCATCATTAAACATTAATCATTACCATACATTGATTATATGAAGATTTGTTCATATATTTGTTTGTTAAATTAAAAGCCCATGACAACTGCATCGTATAGTATCAATAAAGAGAAATTAGAAAAAGCTGCGTTTATCTTAAAAACGGTAGCCCACCCAACACGCCTAGCGATTGTAGATTTACTTTCTCAAAATGAAAAATTATCAGTTAATGAAATCTGCGAACGACTATCTTGCGAGCAGTCTTTGTTATCGCATCACCTGATTAACATGAAGTTGAAGGGCATTTTACGCTCTGAAAAAGACGGATTGAATGTCTTCTATTCGTTAAAACTCCGTGAAGTGGTTAAGCTGATAGAATGTATTGAGCATTGTGATTGTAATATGTAAACAAGAAAAATATGGCAACGTCATTTCAAGATATAATCAAAAGTGAAACACCCGTACTAGTAGATTTTTATGCAACTTGGTGTGGCCCATGTAAAACCATGGGACCGATTTTAGAAAATGTCAAAAAGCAATTAGGCGACAATGTCAAAATTGTAAAAATAGACATAGACAAAACACCTGCTCTTGCTCAGGAACTCCGAATACAAGGTGTGCCGACCTTGATTCTCTATAAAAATGGAGAACAACTCTGGCGGCAGTCGGGTGTTGTTCCTGCACATCAACTCTCCGCCCTGATTTTACAGCACAAAGGGAAATGATAAACAAAAGAAGCACAGCGATTTAATTCGTTGTGCTTCTTTTGTTAAAAGATGTTAAACGCAGATGTCGGCAATATAATTCAATTAATTTTGTAGCGTTATCTAGCGGAACAGTTTCCAAATCACTACTAATTTCTTGAATGACCAAGCGTAAAATTCAATATATCATTGCGTTAATGAGCTTTGCCCTTCTGGGCTTAATAGCGTTTCAGCTCTATTGGCTTGGGTTTACGATGCGTTCTAAAAAAGACCAGTTTGGGAGTGATGTTCGGGATGCCATGCAACAGGTAGTGAGACGCTTGGGGCAACAAGAGTTTTATTACATGGCTCAACGCAAAATTGAAGCGGAACAGAAACAACTGCAACTAAAAGCCATTGCAACACCTGAAAAACGGATTGTCAAATCTAAAGGAACTTCTATAAAAGCGACTGTTCCCATAGCACCAACGGTTTCCTCCCTAGACTTAGAACGCTTTGCAACCATCAGTGTTCCTTCAGATATTCAGGTATCTAAAGGGACAGAGGTATTGCCCAATGGAGAAATTAGAGAATACGAAGAGTATTCGGTCAACATGGATTTGGCAGAAGTACAGAAACGAATTAATGAGGATAAACAGTTGGATCAAATTCTGATGGGAATGATTCAGCAGAAAGAACAGGCACTGATTCAGAAAGATTCGATTCGAAAAGCAAAAAAATCAAGTCAGAAAAAAGAGCATCCTCACGAGGATAAATTAATGGCAACCTCTGCTGAATTTGAACGGGCAAAGAACAAAACAGAATTAGCCAAAGAAGTTTTTAACGATTTCCTATTTCAAAAAAGAAGTCTTTACGATCGCATTAATTATGTGATTTTGGATTCCTTATTACGTCATGAGATAAGTATGAAAGGGATTAATCTTCCATTTGAATACGGAGTCAGTACACAAGACGAACCTCGTTATTTACATTTTGCTTCGTCCTTGAGTTATAAAGAAAAAGGCTTAAAAAACGATAAGGATACTTATACGGTCAACCTTTTTCCAAATGATTTTACGAATACAGGGAATTATTTACGGGTCTATTTCCCGAATCAAGACCAGTATGTAATTCGTAATATGTGGGTCATGTATGCGTCGTCGTTATTATTGATTTTGGTTATGTTGGGTTGTTTTTATGTGGCTGTGAGTACGATTGTGAAACAGAAGCAATTGGCAGATGTTAAAAACGATTTTATCAATAACATGACGCACGAGTTTAAAACGCCTATCTCGACGATTTCCTTGGCTACCCAAATGTTACAAGACAAAGATGTAGCAGCGAATACCACCATGTTTAGTCGGTATTTGAATATTATTAAAGACGAAAACAAGCGATTGGGTTCACAAGTAGAAAAGGTATTGCAGACTGCTCAAATGGAACGAGGTGATTTGCAACTGAAAATTGGTGAAGTGAATGTCCATGAGGTCATTGAACAAGTACTTGAAAACATCAGTCCACAAATCGAACAGAAAGAAGGATTGATAGACCTCGATTTGCAGGCATTAGACCCAGTGGTTTTGGCAGATGAAGTACATTTAACCAACATCATCTTCAATTTGCTAGACAATGCCAATAAGTATTCTCCCGAACGCCCTTGGATTACGATTTCGACTAAAAATGTGGATAACGGCTTATCATTCACCATTTCCGATAAAGGAATTGGGATGTCTAAAGATTCGTTAAAAAATATTTTTGATAAATTTTACCGTGTTCCAACAGGAAATGTCCACGATGTTAAAGGCTTCGGTTTAGGGTTAAGTTATGTGAAAACGATTGTGGAAAAGCACCACGCCAAAATCAACGTCCAAAGTACGCTTGGTGAAGGAAGTTCTTTTGAAGTAATCTTACCCAAGAAGCAGGAACTCGCTTAAAAGACAAAAACAAAATTTACGTAAATAAGTTAACACAGTATTATATAATTATTTTCAATGGCAAGAATACTTCTAGCAGAAGACGACCCCAATTTGGGTTTATTACTTCAAGAATATTTAACAATAAAAGGGTTTGATACTACACTGGCAAAAGATGGCGATGAAGCACTGTCTAAGTTTGTTTTGAGTACTTATGACCTCTGTATTTTTGATGTAATGATGCCCAAAAAAGATGGCTTTACACTGGCAAAAGAAGTGCGAATGTCGGACAAAGATACGCCCATAATTTTCTTGACAGCCAAGTCGATGAAAGACGATACCTTGCAAGGGTTTAAGGTTGGTGCGGATGATTATATGACAAAGCCATTTTCGATGGAAGAGTTGTTGGCTCGTATTCAGGCAATCTTGCGTAGAAGTCAAAAAATAGCGGGTACAGAAGAAGTAAAGCCTGCAACTTCCTTTGTGATAGGAGCTTATATTTTTGATTATGAAAAACAAGTGTTACACCATAGTGACATTCATCAAAAATTAACGTCCAAAGAAAGTGAACTATTAAAATTACTCTGCGAAAATCTGGGAAAACCCGTTAGTAGAAGTTTTGCCTTAAAGATGGTTTGGGGAGATGATACCTATTTCAACGCAAGAAGTATGGATGTTTATATAACAAAACTAAGAAAATTTTTCAAAGAAGAGCCATCTATTCAAATTGTTAACTTACACGGAGAAGGTTTTAAACTCGTTATTTAAGCCTAAATCTAGCAATAATGACCTGTTTTTAGGCTTTTGTCGAAAAAAAAGCAACATCCGTCGAAAAAAATAATAAAATTGTATTATTCTCAGAATAATGGCGTAAATTTGTAAACAAGGATGGATAATGATACTAAAAATAGTATTTTTGTTATTCAAAGATTCCTATCTCTATAATTGATATTTGTTAATATATTTATATATATACTCTAGGACACAAATTCTATTCATAGGATTTGTTTTTTGGATAATAAACGAAAGGTTTAAGCACTCGCTTAAACCTTTTTTGTTTACTCTTCTGTCGATTCTTTTTTCTTACCTGCTAGTTGTCCACAAGCAGCGTCGATGTCTTTTCCTCTTGAGCGACGCACATTTACCACCATGTTCTTGCTTTCTAAAAACTTCGCAAATTTGTCTAAGGTTGCTGGGTCTGTATTGGTGTAATTGGCTTCGGCAATTGGGTTGTATTCGATGATGTTTATTTTGCATGGGAACTGTTTCGCAAATTGCCAAAGTTCTTTTGCATCTTCTAAGGTATCGTTAAAACGATAGAATAAAATGTACTCTAAGGTAATGCGATTGCCTGTCTTTTTGTAGAAATGTAAAAGCGCTTCCTTGAGTGCTTCTAAGGTATTAGACTCGTTGATTGGCATGATTTGGTCACGCTTTACATCATTAGCCGCATGTAGTGATAAAGCCAAATTGAACTTCACCTCATCATCGCCCAATTTAGTAATCATTTTGGCAATACCAGCCGTAGAAACCGTGATACGCTTCGGTGACATACCCAATCCTTCTGGCGAGGTAATGCGTTCGATAGAAGCCAATACGTTAGCGTAGTTCAATAATGGTTCGCCCATACCCATATAGACAATGTTGGTCAAAGGCGTTTGGTAATGGCTTTCTGCTTGGTCTTTGATACGCACTACTTGGTCGTAAATTTCAGCAGGATCAAGGTTACGCTTTCTGTCCATATAACCCGTAGCACAGAACTTACACGTCAGTGAACAACCCACTTGCGAGGACACACAGGCAGTCATACGGTCATCCGCAGGAATTAACACACCTTCCACTAAATTGCTGTCGTACAGCTTAAAAGAAGACTTAATCGTTCTGTCAGAACTTACCTGTTTTTCTTCTACTAGAACTGCTCTAATTTCAAAGGTCTCGTTTAATACTTCCCGAGTTTTCTTTGAAAGGTTGGTCATTTCATCAAAACTCTGAGCCGACTTTTTCCAAAGCCATTCATAAATTTGTTTGGCTCTAAAACCTTGCTCTCCTTGCTCTACTAGCACGTCTTTGAGCTGAGCAAGCGTAAGTTTACGTATATCTTTTTTGGGACTAACCGCCGTCGTTTCCATGTTATAATACTAATTTATGGACCTATTTACTGATTAATGATGAAGCCATTAGGTCTAAATGGACTGAAAATGCACAAATACTCAGCAAGTTACGGAAAAATCAGCGGAATGCCTTTGATAAAGAGACATTTCTGTCCGTTGAACCTTGAATGCTTCGAGTTTGTCTTCTATTAGCTGGAGACTTCAGTCACCATGCACAAGAAAAAAGCTGCCCGATAAACCCACGATTTACCAAGCAGCTTTTGAACTAATAAACGAATCTAATATTGATTTATAGGTTGAAGTAATCAATGGTAACTCAATGACTATTTTGTTTTAATCAAAATCTTGTTCATCAGATGATTAAATCCAAAATCCAACATGTATAATTCAACATTATTTTTTATGCTAACAACGATTTTACCAAGATAGAAACGGCTTTACCGTCTGCAATACCTGCTAATTCTTTGGTAGCAACGCCCATTACTTTACCCATATCGCCAGGGCCAGCAGCTCCAACACGAGCAATAATTTCTTGAACTTTCTCTTTTAGTTCTTCTTCTGTCAATTGTTTCGGTAAGAACTCTTCGATAATCGTTAACTCAATTTGTTCTTTCTCTGCTAAATCTTCTCTTCCTTGAGTCAAAAATATTTCAAGAGAATCTCTACGTTGTTTTGCGGCTTTTGTCAACATTTTGATTTCGGTTTCTTCCGAAATTTCAGCACTTGCTCCACCAGAAGTTTCTTCTAATAAAATTAACGCTTTGATTGCTCTTAAAGTACGAAGACGATCTTGGTCTTTGGCACGCATGGCATCTTTGATACCACTTTCAATATTGGTTTTTAGTGACATTTTACGAATGTTTACAGATTAAATTCCAATTCATTAACTTTGGAGTAGAATTAGAACATTCTTACTCGTTGAATTGTTCAATTAGGTGGAAGTACAGAGGCAATACAAACCTATAAGGTTTCCAAAACCTTATAGGTTTCGCTGGCTGTACTATTTCCAAGCTGCAATTTACAAAATTTAATAAGAACCATGACTAAATTAAGCGTTAACATAAACAAGATTGCTACGATTCGTAATTCAAGAGGAGGGAATAATCCGAATGTTGTAAAAACAGCATTAGATTGTGAACGTTTTGGTGCTGAGGGAATTACAGTGCATCCACGCCCTGACGAGCGTCATATTCGTTACCAAGATGTTTATGATTTAAAAGAAGTAGTTACTACCGAATTCAACATTGAGGGCAATCCAACGGAAGCAAAATTCGTTGAATTAGTATTGGCAACTCGCCCAACACAAGTAACCCTTGTACCTGATGCCTTAGGAGCAGTTACTTCTAATGCAGGTTGGGACACGATTAAGTATAAAGACCGCTTGATTGATTTAGTACAAACGTTTAAAGCGGCTGGAATTCGTACCTCTATTTTTGTAGATGCCGATGTTCGTATGGTAGAAGGAGCGAAAGAAACAGGGACAGACCGCATTGAGCTTTATACAGAGCCTTATGCCGAAAATTATACTAAAAACAGAGAAGCCGCCATTGCTGATTTTATCACCGCAGCAGTACGTGCCAATGAGCTGGGTTTGGGTATCAATGCAGGCCATGATTTGAGTTTAGAAAACCTTCGTTATTTTCAGCAAAACATTCCAAATTTATTGGAAGTCTCTATTGGTCATGCACTTATCTGCGATGCCCTATACCTAGGATTGGAAAATACGATTCAGTTGTATAAGCGAGAAACAAAAATGGCATAAGTACTGACAAAATGTCCGTTGGCATGGCTTTTGACCTTTTACTAATTCGTATTTTGATGTAACGAAATTTAGTTTTAATTTTAAGTTTAGGGTATTAGTGTGACAAATGTACAGTTGAATTTGGAAAAAACCTGTTAACGTGCTGAAGGTACAGCTATCGTAAAGCTGTAAATAGTGTTTCCAAATTCGTTGATTTGAATATATGAATAATAATAAGAAATCCTTTTTGGATAATTTTCGCTTTTCTGAAGGTTCAGATTTTGATGGTATAGAATTGATTCCTTTAGGTTCGGAACAAATGGATGAAACCAATTTGTCTGAACTTTCGGAAGAATTGCCTGTATTGCCCATTCGTAATTTAATTCTTTTCCCAGGAATGGTTATTCCCATTACGGTTGGAAGGCAAAAGTCTGTTCGTTTGGTAAAAAAAGCATACAAAGGCAATCGTACAATTGGGGTGGTAACACAAGCCAACCCAAATAAAGAAGAACCCCTAGCAGAAGATATGTACGCTGTCGGGACGGTTGCTCATATCATCAAAATGATTGTGATGCCTGGCGGTAATACAACGATTATTGTTCAGGGACGCAAGCGTTTTGAGGTGCAAGAATATGTCAAAACAGAGCCGAATTTAGTGGCTAGAGTGGAGTACATTGAAGACTCTTTCCCTGTGAAATTAGACAGAGAAAATAAAGCACTTGTACAAACGCTTCGTGAGATGGCAACAAAAATCTTGATGCTTAATCCTGATATTCCAAGAGAGGCTCAAATTGCTCTTGATAATATTGAGTCGCCTAGTTTCTTAGTGCATTTTCTTTCTGCCAATATCAACGGTGATTTAAGCGAGAAGCAAAGCTTGCTAGAAATGCGTGATGGTGTAGAACAAGCTCATAAACTCTTGGAGTTTATGATGAAAGATATTGACTTGCTAGAACTGAAAAGAGAAATTCAAAGTAAGGCAAGTAGCGACATTGACCAACAGCAACGAGATTATTACCTACGCCAGCAGATAAAAGTCTTGCAGGAAGAATTAGGCGTAGATACACCTGAAGCCGAGGTTGATAAAATTAGAGCAAAAGGGGCAAATAAAAAATGGTCGAAAGAAGTAGGCGAACATTTCCAAAAGGAACTGAACAAACTGCAACGCACCAATTCGATGTCGCCAGAGTATCCGATGTTAACCAACTATTTAGAACTATTAGTTGATTTACCTTGGAACGAAACAACCAAAGATAATTTCGATTTAAAGAAGGCTCAAAAAGTATTAGATGCCGATCACTTTGGCTTAGAAAAAGTAAAAGAACGTATCATTGAATACTTGGCAGTACTAAAAATGAAGGGCAATATGAAAGCCCCAATTTTGTGTTTATATGGCCCTCCAGGAGTAGGTAAAACCTCGCTTGGAAAGTCCATTGCTAAGGCATTAGGTCGTAAATATATCCGTATGGCATTGGGTGGCTTACACGATGAATCTGAAATTAGAGGACATCGTAAAACCTATATCGGTGCAATGCCAGGAAAAGTAATTCAAAACATCAAGAAAGCAGGTTCGTCAAATCCTGTCTTCATTTTAGATGAAATTGATAAAGTAGGAGCAGACCACCGTGGAGACCCTTCTTCGGCTTTGTTGGAAGTACTTGATCCAGAACAAAACGGGGCATTTATGGACAATTACCTAGAGGTTGATTATGATTTATCGAAGGTGATGTTTATTGCAACGGCCAACTCCTTAGACTCAATTCATCCAGCCTTGCGTGACCGTATGGAAATCATTGATGTGAGTGGATATACGATTGAAGAAAAAGTACAGATTGCCAAAAAACACCTTGTACCAAAGCAAAAGTTAGAACATGGTTTAGAAACAAAAACCTTAACCATTACGGACGCAGCCTTAAATAAGTTGGTAGAAGGTTATACTCGTGAATCGGGTGTGCGTAAACTGGAACAAGAAGTGGGTAAGTTGATTCGTAAAATTACGAAATCAATTGCTATGGAGGAGGAGTATCCCAAAACGGTAAAACCCGAAGACGTTGTTCGTTTGTTAGGCACAGAAATCTTTGATAAAGATATTTATGAAACGAACGATGTTGCAGGCGTAGTAACGGGTTTAGCTTGGACATCAGTTGGGGGGGATATTCTCTTTATTGAATCGAGCTTGAACCGTGGTAAAGGTGGATTAACCTTGTCGGGTCAATTAGGCGAGGTGATGAAAGAGTCTGCTGTGGCGGCCTTGTCGTACCTAAAAGCTCATGCAGATGATTATGGAATTGATTATCGAATTTTTGATAATTATAATTTGCATATTCACGTGCCAGCAGGCGGCGTACCTAAAGATGGGCCTTCGGCAGGTATTACTATGACAACCTCCATCGCTTCTGCACTGACACAACGAAAAGTGAAAGCTCACTTAGCCATGACTGGGGAAGTGACATTAAGAGGAAAAGTATTGCCAGTTGGTGGTATCAAGGAAAAAATCCTTGCAGCTAAACGAGCAGGAATCAAGGAAATTATTCTTTGTCATAAAAACAGAAAGGACATCGAGGAAATAACACCTGCTTATATTTCCGATTTGAAATTCCATTATGTTGACAATGTCGATGAAGTACTTTCCATAGCCTTGATGAAGGAAAAAGTAAGTAAAGCAATCAAATTTGTTTTTCCAGAAGATAAAAAAGAAGCCGTCCTTAACTAAGGGCGGTTTTCGCTTTTGTGTATGAATACGAACACGCTCCGCATATTTGTAGCTACCTCCATTTTATTGATGGCAGGGGTGATCACGGTTCAATACGTTTGGTTTCGGCAGGCGTATAACCTCGAAGACCGAGATTTCGATCAACGGGTGTCTTCGGCTTTGAGGGTTGTGAGCGAGCGATTGCTTCAATTCAACAAAAACAAAAATAATAAATTGCTTAGCCCCGTGGAGCGAATTACCTCCAATTATTACACCGTTCAAATAAACGACGTAATAAACGCCCCTGTGTTAGAAGAATTTCTAAAACAAGAATTGGCACGTTACGATATTCGAATGAATTTTGAATACGGTGTTTATGATTGCCAAAAGGATGCGATTCGTTATACAGCCTTTGTTTGTCATTCCGAAAATTGTGACAATTCAGACTCTACTGCCCATTATGATTTTCCTGTCGTAGATATTCACAACTATTATTTTGGGGTGCATTTTCCTGATAAACGCTACTTTCTGTTAGGTGATTTAGATAACTGGTTTATCTCGTCTGCTGTATTGTTGGTGTTGATGTGCTTTTTTGTGTACTCGCTCTTGTTGCTTTTCAAGCAAAAACGCTTGTCGGAAATCCAGAATGATTTTATTAATAACATGACGCATGAGTTTAAAACACCCATTTCGACGATTTCGATTTCGAGTGAAGTCTTGATGAAACCTGAGATTGTGAATACTCCCGAACGTTTGTTAAGTTATGCCGCTATTATCCGAAAAGAAGCCGCTCGACTCAAGAAAAATGTAGATACGGTGTTGCAAACGGCTAACATCGCTCAAAAAATTGATAAACTTAATTTTGAGGAAATAGATGTACATGAGTTATTGGAAGATTTGTCTTGTAGTTGCGAACCTTTGTTTAGAGAAAAAGGAGGGGAGTTAATCTTAGATTTACAAGGAATCAATCCCTTCATCAAGGCAGACCGCATTCATTTCACGAACGTCTTACACAATTTGATTGATAATGGATTGAAGTACTGCGAAACTACCCCAGAGATTCGTCTAAGTACAGAAACCAAAAGCAATGAATTAATTATTAAAGTAAAAGATAACGGCATTGGCATTGCAGACCGAGACCAACGGCAGGTATTCAACAAATTTTTCCGTGTACACACAGGCGATGTGCATAATGTGAAAGGCTTCGGGCTTGGCTTATATTACGTAAAAGAAATGGTAGAAGGACATAAGGGAAAAATTTCGTTGAAAAGTAAATTAGGCGAAGGAAGTGAGTTTTCTATCTGCTTACCAACAGTAGAATAGGTAGAATGAATATTCGGTTTTGCCTCCTGTTTCTTATAATTGTATTGAAACATAGGTAATTGACTATCAACTTTTTCACAAAACTATGTTCTCTTTGTTGCTATGTGGTGGAATATGTCGGGGAACTACTAATTCAACATCCAACATCACTACTTAACTTATTTTCTTCCGAAATCATACAATAAACGTACCCTTGCTCCTAAAATCAGGTCTTGATTTTGATAGCTTACTGTCTTGGTTTGTTTGTTAATAAATGGA
>JBMLRK010000244.1:14129-18190 GCA_049241065.1 Spirosomataceae bacterium | reverse complement strand
GTGACTCTTGGTGCTACTCCGTGGAATGATTTATACCACTGAGCTGCACGGAGAACCGCAGAGGTACACAGAGGAAAAACAACATCTGTGTACCTCCGTGGAATAATAGTTACTCAAAATAAACTGCCTGTTCTGGATTATCTAAGTAAGAAAACATCGTCATTACTTGGCTTTCGGTATTTCTTACTAGCGATAAAGGTGGTAATTCGTTTCGACCAAAATAAGCAACTTCTGAAGTTTCTAGGGTCGTATCAGCGAGTTGTCCGCCTGTTTGTTCACATAACAAAAAGAGTTTATAGACATACCAAGGTTCGGGAGGATGATTGTGAAATTTCTTATCGAAAACACCTAATAGACGAACGGCTTTTACGTCGATTCCGCTTTCTTCTCGCACTTCTTTTACGGCTACCTCCGCAGGACTGTAACCAACATCAGCCCAACCTCCTGGCAAAGACCAACAGCCATCTACTTTTTCACGAACAAATAAAAGTTTTCCTTCTTCGTTAAACACAACCGCCCGAATATCCACTTTAGGCGTTTGATACCCGTCTCGCTCGGCTGTGAAAAGAGGAGCTATCTTCTCAATCGGTTCGTCGGTTAGTTTATGTAAAATCTCCACACTCAAGGAAGATAATTCCTCGTAACGGTCTTTGTCGTAGGGATTTTGTGTATAAAAGATTCCTGCTTGAGCAATCGACTGAATACGTTGTGCAAGAGCTAACCAGTCTGTGTTTTTCATCTCTAAAGTTGGTTTTAGTCGGCAAAACAAGCCATTTAAAATCGCTAGTTTTCAATTATCAAGAAAGTAATTTATAATTTCGGTACTCTCCTATTCGCTTACCTGTTAGTTTTTCAAACCACATTTTGAAACGATATTTGAAGGCTAATTTTTTCTCGTTAATATCAAAATCAAACATCCAATTCACTCGCTCAATTCTTGGTAACATTACTGCTGGGTGCGTACCTTTAAAAAAAGTCAATGAATCCACTTCTGAATAATCAAAGGTATCTAAATCAGCGACATTATGACCTGCTTCACTCCAAAAAGCTGCCGAACTTTTCAACTTTTCACGTTGAATTTCGGGAGGCTTTACCCAACCATAATGGTAAATATAGGCATCTATCAGTTTCACATTTAACTTCTCATTTTCTAGGGTTCTGAACCCCTGAGCATCGGCATAAGAAGTGACATTTCCTGTATTGCGGAATACTCTAATTTCACGACGATACCATCGGTGCGAATCACCCACGTAACGATACGAACCGTAAAAATGAGTATAATGAAACAATAGTCCTTCTACTTCTCTATTGCCAAGATTATCCTCCATCGCTTTACGCACTACGGGAACATATTGCTCGTGCAGGACTTCATCGCCCTGAATATAAAAACACCAATCAGCATCAGGAGAAATTGCGGCTAGAGCTTTGTTGGTTTCTGCGGCAAGTACTCTTCCTCCTTGGCGTAGGGTATCGTCCCAAAGGGTTTCTATAATTTTTATTTTCGGAGAATCAATACGTTGGATTAACCCCAGCGTATCGTCATCTGAATTTCCTACTGCCACCACCACTTCGTCGCAAAGTGGTAAAATAGACATAATTGCCTCTACAACAGGGTAATCAAATTTTATGGCATTTCGGACAAAGGTAAATCCTGCTATTTTCATCTAGTAAAAACTCTTTTGTTATTTGTTGTAACTAACAAGACGTTATTAGTTAATCGTATATCTGTTATCAGGAGGCACTCAAAATTCATTAGGTTAAGCCATCATCTTAGTACAGAAATACTGAATTTAAGGGTCAACGGGTTTTAACCCGTTGAATTTTAGAATGATAACTAAACGGGTTGAAACCCGTTTGCCCTAAAGCTTAAAACCTGTTAACCCTCCTTCTCTTAGGGCAAAAAAGGCAAAAATTTCGGATATGTTTGCAAGGAAATTGGGGCTTTTGCATTCAACTTTCTTCCTGCTAAAACCTCCTCATAATATCCTACATATTTTTTAGCCATTAAGATAGCAGAAAAATTATCGGTTGCATATTCGTGGCAACGTTTGGGAGAAAATCGGTCAATATCTTTGAGGTTTTCGACCAATAAATGTTTATGTTCCGATAAAAAGCCAACTTCAGGAGGCACAAGTTCTGGTAGTGAGCCATAAGGTGTTCCGAAAACAGCACAGCCCATAAACAAACTTTCTGTGATGGCTATTCCAAAAGGTTCGTGCCATAAGACAGGGAAAATTAAAGCCTTCGATTCGTTGATTAAACGAGTCTTTTCCTCTCCACCAACCAATCCATAAAAACGAACGTGTAAGTCGGGTGTAAAACGGAAACCCATTTTTAGGTTCAAGCGATTGCCTCCTAACACGACCAATTTTTGTTTCGCTTCTCTGGTAATATCAATTGCTCCTTTGACGTTTTTTACTCGCCAAGCGGCTTTAGCTAAAAAATGCGTATGCTTTCGTTTTATCAACAAATCAGGTTTACCATAATCATCAAAATCGAGTCCGTTGTGGACAAAAATACTTGACCCAAAACGACTTGCATGGTTTTGAGAAACAAAGACCGAATTCTGATCTAGCTCTTCATGAGCATCTGAATTGCCATGCCACGTAACCAAATAGGGTTTTCCCACTTCTTCATTCGGGCGATGATTCAAATGGACAACATCAATATGTGCAGGTATTTGTTCACGCAGTGTTTTCCCTTCTTGAATAAACAAGACCTTCGCAAAAGGGCATGAAGAGCCTTCTTTAACCAAAAAAGTTACTTGATGCCCTAACTGATGTAAATATTTGCCCAACCACCAAATCATTCGTTCTGTACCTCCATATTGCGTAACAGGAATGCAGGCGTTATGGTGAATAAGTATGTTCATATCGTTTGTTTTTTTGCCTCCTTGCCTAAGCCCCCCACTCCCCAAATCTCTAACTGAATTTTTATCCAGACTAGCAACATAGGTAGCACCATGAGGGCATATTTACGTAAGTATTCATCTCGAATAAAACGAGGAATGACATCCGTTGGACCAAAACTCGCAATCAATAAGGTGATAAAAAATAAAACTCGTTCGACAATTCCTCGTTTGCTTTGTAAAAACCAAATGGCAACACCTAGAAACCCAATTAATAAGGTAGATGCTTCTGTGCCAGAGCTTGCCAAAACCACGATTAAAAGTACCGAAGCCAGCATCAATAACTGAAAACGGATATTTTGATAAAGATGGATTCGAAGGTATGAAACACCCAAAGTTAACATGGCAGGAATAACAAAATAGAGATTAGAAAGCGTCGCATCTCCCGTAATTCTACGAGCCATCCCCATCACACAAATATCTTGATACGGATTATTCAATACCGTATTTACCTCGTTTTTATGCGTCAACGTAGCATACCAATCTTGATACGTTTGTACAATATAAGCAGGAGAGCTAAACAACATTGGCAAAACAAACAGCACGATTGTCCAAGCAATTCCACAAAAAATCAAGTTCAATTTCTTTTTTGAAAAGAAGAAAAAAGCTAGGCCAACCACGCCATAAATTTTAGTCATTGTACCCAATACAATCCAAAATGCTCCCCAAAAATCATCTCCTTTTTTGATATTGGAATACGACAACATAATAGCAGCCGTAATAACCCCATGAAACTGAACATTTAACAAACCTGTAATACAGCTATTTAGGCAAATCCAAGCCATAATTGCTTTCGTTCGATTCGTAAATAAAGGCAGTTCATAAATGGCATATAGTAATATTACTGAGTTGAATACATTCCATAAACTTACTCCAAAAACCGTCGGTAAAACAGAAAATGGAGCTATAAGAACTGTAAATGCTGGGCCGTAGAGAAACAAGTCAACGTACTCTTTCGGGTAATGAAGGTATAAGTTTTTGCCCTCTAAAAGATGCCAAAAGCTACTTTTAAAAATAATGTAATTGTTGATATGAGAATTTACTTCACCCAATGAATATTGTTTGAGGGCGGTTAATAAGCCTACCAATACCCAAACGCCAAACATTACTTTTTTATCCAGTAAATTAGCAATAATCCGTTGTTTCATTAAAA
>JBMLRK010000244.1:9517-14029 GCA_049241065.1 Spirosomataceae bacterium | reverse complement strand
CCAAACATTACTTTTTTATCCAGTAAATTAGCAATAATCCGTTGTTTCATTAAAATAATGGTTAGTATATAATGTGTAATGCTTAATGCGTAATGATGAATACTGTCCGTCGTCTAAAATCTCCCCTTTGGGAGTTAGGGGGCTGTGCATAATGCGTAATGTTGTGCTTGCCTAAAATTTCCCCTTTGGGGGTTAGGGGGCTGTGTCCCATTTATCGTCGTACAGTTCCCCCTCTGGGGGTTAGGGGGCTGTATTCTCCCATTGTCACAAACTCATAGCCTTGTTTTTTTGCCCAAATGATATAGGCTTCCAAACGAGCAATCAGTACACCGTCTGAATGTTTTCGTACATAAGCGGGAATATAGCTGTAGGCTGACAAATCTGTAAACTCCCACGGATGGAAATAGAGATTGATACAACCATAATGCTTGATAGACACTTTTGAAAAGTGCTTAAATAAGCCAAAAGGAAGGTTTTTAAAGCTCAACCAAAACATTGGAAAGCGTAAAAAAGGCGTAACCGTAGCTGGAACTTGCAACAGATTATCTTGCATGAAAGGTACCTTTGGTTTACCTAAATGATTATACCTCCCAGGGATAAAAGTCGGGTTCAAAGAAGCATTATAGCTATAACCAGCCGCCACAATATCGGCATTTTCAACGGGCATCATCCGAGCCATTCTAAAACCTTGAATCCGTTGGCTTGTAATTTCTTGGAGAACCTTACGAGAATCAGCAAGGTCTTTTTTACCATCGAAACTACTGTGATACATACCATGAGACGCAATTTCGTGTGTTTTTGCCAGTTCTCTCAAGAGTTCTGGTTGACACATAGCATATTGCCCAGTACAAAAAATAGTACTTTTTACCTGATATTTTTCTAAAAGAGCCTTCAATAACAATACTCCCTTAGTCGAAACAGCAATTTGTTCTTCTAACGGAATGTGTTGATTATGTTCTAAAGGGACATCAAACTCTTCTACATCGAAGGTCAGGATAATTTTTTTGGTATTCATATTATGGCATATCGAATTTAAACCTTACAGTTTCTCAAAAGACTGTAATCGTTTCTTCAATTTCTGATAATTTTCTAGCACTAAATCTACCGACATTTCAGCAATAGGTAAATCCACTCGTTCGTCCATTGCCACTTCATAGACCGTACTCAATGGATGAAATTTAGCATTGTTAAGGACATTTTTGCTATATAAACCCAATAAAGGCTTATCGAAAGCAGCAGCAATATGTACAATAGAAGTGTCTGGAGAAATCACAAGAGTTGCTTTTTTGACTACACTATAGACTTCAATAATGCTCTTCGTTTCCAAATAAGTAGCATTAGTAACGGCTTCCGCTATTTGGATAGCTCGCTCTTTTTCGGCAGGTGCGGCAATGATGATAATCGACGGAATATCTTTTGCTATTTGCTGTAAAAATGAAATCCATTTTTCAGTTGTCCAATTCCGTTCTACTCTACTTCCCGAAAGGTTAACACAAAAATATTGACTTATCGTCTTTTTCTGTAAAAACTCACTAATTCTTTCTTCTGCTTTTGCTTGAATAAAAAGCGTAGGGCGAGCCGTTGAGGGTTCGATTCCGAAAGGAGCAAGAGCCAATAAATTGATGAATGAAATGTGTTTGTCGGGATGCTCGCTTTCGTGTGGTACTTGAAAATCGAATACCGACGGACTAGCCTCATAACCAATCTTGAAGTTAGCACCGCCCAAACGAGCGAAGAGAAGGCTTTCGCCAGAACGGTGATTTTTAGGGTCTATCCAAACATCGTATCGTTCTTTTCGCAAGGCTATGATGGTCTTCATACGTCCCCAAAAACTCTTCTCGTACAGAAGTACTTTGTCGATAAAAGGGTGTCCGTCAACCGCTTGATAATTGTGTTTACCAGCCAACAAATGGACTTCGTTCGCTGGATTGAGTTTTTTGAGAGCCTCAAAAACGGGTAACAATAAAATTAAATCACCTATTCGCCCAAGCTGAACGACAAGGATTTTTTGGGCTTTTCCTGAATCAAGCATTCTTTACCTTATTTCTTTTGAAAAATATTCAAAAAGCTCAATAGCTCCCGTTTAATTGTTTTAGAATTCATTTGCGAAAATGTAATTCCATCACGTACATGAACCAGAATCTTGGCTAATCGTAAATCTTTTCTTTTTGATGCCAATACCACGAACTCCATATCAAACAAAAAGGAGTTAATTTTTGTCTGCAAAAATACTTCACGCCCTTTTGAATTGAAGCCTTTTAACCCCGATTGTGTATCTTTAACAAACATCGAAGGGAAAAAAATATGATTCATCGTTCGAAGTGCCAAGGAGAAAACCTTCCGTAAAAAAGGCAACTGGCTATAATAGTGGTCATCTCGAACCCCCAATACCACATCGTATTTTTCTTCGTAGAGTAAGCGAAACATTTCCCACGCATTTTCCATACGATACGGATAATCGGCATCGGTATAAATCACTAAATTGCTCTGAGTCTGAGCAATAGCAGTACGCAAGGCAAAACCTTTTCCTTGATTTTGCTCATAAGTAACATATTCAAATGACGGAACAGCAGCCTGAAGATTGGCTAAATGTGTGGCATTGATACCTCTGGATGAGCCATCATTCACGACATATAGTGTAACCGTAACCTCCGTAGGAAGTTTGGCTACGAAAATACGATAGTAATGTATAAGTTCTTGCTCCCAACCCTCATGAGGATTATAACAAGGATGGACTATATCTAGTGTGGTAGTTGCTTTCAAGAGTTCAAAGAGAAATTTGGAATGCAATTTATTCTTTTCTTTTTGCTAATTTGTTGATAATCGTGTTAAATATTGCTTTTTTTCCGTTGGAAACCTCTTTTCTATCCATTTTTTAAAACGGATTTGGGTGTTCGGAATCCGTTGAGAAATGGGTACGGTGGTAAAATCTAACTTACTAATCGTTACAATATCTTGCTCTACGGTGCTTCCTTCTAAAAACGAGCGTAATGTAACGTCTTGTATTAATTTATTCCATTCTTCTTTTGCTGCCCAAAAATGAGCAATAAATGATTCAGCAGCTTGAACTTCCCCTTTCTGCGACAAGGCAACCGCCAATGAAAATTGCTCTATCAAACGACGAGTCACTCCAGCGGCCAACATATCATCACAAATGGCAAGTGCTAAACGAACCGTATCCAAGGACTGTGCAGGCAAGCCCACTACGCCCGCATTCCACATACAATGATGCGGTGCTATCGTCATTCCACCAAAGGATTTTGCTCCTACTTCTGACCACATTTTTCGTTCGGTCTTACTTTTGAGAGCAGACAATTGTCCCTCATTTAAGTGCATAATCGGTTTTTGTAAGGCTATTTTCAATGACGACAATTGCTCATACAAAAATGTATCGGTATCTAAATAAACCACAGCCTCCTCTGGATGAAGCAAACAAATGTGTTCTATCGCTTTAATTTTTATCCTCCAAAAAAAATCATGCTCGCCAGACCATTCCGTTAGCAACGATTGAGAAGTTTCAATTACCTTAATTCGATCACCCAATCGTTGATAGAATTGAGGGGCATCCGTTAACATATAAATACGGTCATTTGTTGTCATTTGACCTAAGAACGTACATATCGAAAAATATGCTTGTGTATGATGCTGTTGGTTATTACCAAAAACGATATAGAGGATATTCATAAAATTATTAGGGTAAGTTTAATTGAATTGAGAGGATTTGTCACCTTACTTTCTTATTCATTTCATATAACTTCATGTACTTAAAAAATGCACCTTGAGCATTTACATGGGCAATCAAATAGCCTTCGTAACCATATAAAAAGCCTTTTTTAATGAGGTAATAATTCCAAAAATGAAATACTTTTTTGAAGTACGCAATCAAAGGACTTGTTCCCTTCTTATATTGATTTGCCTCGGCAAAAAGTGTCGAATAATAATTCATCTTATCAATTAACTGAGCCGCACTTTCGTAGGAATAATGATGAATAAAACCCGCAAGGTCTTGAATAGTCATTCCTTTTGTTTCAAGTCCTTCGTGTACGTTTTTGTCGTTAATCCGAGTATCGTTTCGGTTAAAAAGTCGGAGTACGTAGTCATTTCCCCAACCAGCTCCGTTGATGTATTTTCCATTGTAATACTGTTTTCTCAGAATACGATAGACAGTATTTCGTTCCATAGAACAAGTTTGAATACTTTGTATTAAGGAATCATCCAAGACTTCGTCGGAATCAACCCAGAGAATCCAATCATTTTTACACAAACTTACCGCCAAATTGCGTAAAGCCCCAAAACCAATAAATTCATGATGATGAATCTTGACATTCGGATAGCTTGCAGCAATCGTTAAGGTCTGGTCGGTAGAACCATTATCCAGTATTAACACCTCTTCAAAAATACGCAGTGCATCAAGGCATTTTTGAATATGCAATTCACTATTTTTTGTTAAAATCGTTACTGAAATCATGGATTTGTATTTTTAACGAGTTTATACCTCAGAGTTGCACGGAG
>JBMLRK010000244.1:0-9417 GCA_049241065.1 Spirosomataceae bacterium | reverse complement strand
ACTGAAATCATGGATTTGTATTTTTAACGAGTTTATACCTCAGAGTTGCACGGAGGAAAATAGAATCTTGGTGGAACTCCGTGGAATAGACTGTACCACTGAGTTCCACGGAGAACCTCAGAGATGCACAGAGGAAAAAATCTCTGTGAAACTCTATGACTCTTGGTGGAACTCCGTGGAATAATCATTTCGACCGCTGAGTTCAAATCACTCAATCACAATTCACTCAATCACTCAATCCGCCTTACACCACTGAAATTTTACTAAACCCTCGGTTATTTCGTTCGAGACGTACTTGCGTGGCAATTCGTTCTTTGATGGCTTCTACGTGCGAGATAACGCCAATATTTTTTTGTCCTTCCTGTTGAAGTTTTTCCAATGTTCCCAAGGCTAAATCCAGCGTTTCGGGGTCTAATGTACCAAAACCTTCGTCGATAAAAAGGCTTTCTAATTTTACATTTTTAGACGCTAAATCTGACAAAGCCAACGCCAATGACAAGCTCAGCATAAAGGTTTCTCCTCCCGAAAGCGTCTTCACCGAGCGACGTTCATTGCCCATATACTGGTCAATCACCATTAGTTCGTCCTCCTCCGAATCCGAAGGCTTATCAATCAGATAGCGGTCAGACAATTCTGCAAGACGGTGGTTCGACAAGGCAATCAAGCGAGATAAGGTTAATCCCTGTGCAAAAGTACTGAATTTCTTTCCTTCTGCATCGCCAATGTATTTGTTCAACAATTCCCACTTCAAATTTGCTACTTCTTTGGCAGCTAATTGTGCGTCGTAACTTGCTATTTCCTTTTTGTGACTCGTCTGTGTTTCTAAACGAACCCTAAAATCAATCACTTCTTTTTCTACTGCTGCTTTATGCTCTAGCAATTCCGTCCGCAATGTGGTTACCTCCTGAATCGTTAAAGGACTCGAATCTTGTAACAGTTTTTCTTGGTAACGTTTCGACAAATCTTCTGTGAACTTGGCAAACGTAGCACAATCGGTACGCAGTTGCTCTCGTTCTTTACGTAACGTTTGTACTTTGTCAGTTGTTAGCGTTGCTTCTTTTAGCGATTCAATACTAGCAAAATTTGCTATTTTTAAGTCTTGCTCTAAAGCTCGATGCAATACTTCCAGAGCTGGCTCTTTCTGCTTGAGTTCCGTTTCTAAGGCTATTTTCTGTTGTGAAGTCGTCGTTAATTTACTTCGTACATTCGAAAATGCTTGTTGCAAAACATCACTATCTTGATGAATGTTTTTCCCTGCATATAGCGTCGTCACATGTGCTTTTTGTCTGCTTCGTTCTTCTTGCAAGGTCTTTGTTTCTTTCGCTAGTTTATGCAAAAGGCGTAAGTCATTCAGTAATTCTTGTGATTTTTCTAACGCCCTTATCGCTTCTTTTTGTCCCGAAAGCTGTTGGATTTTCTCCTCAATCCAAGATTTATTTCCTACTTTATCCAGCTTCAATTGGGCTTTCAATTCATTAATAGCCGTCAAACAAGCCTGTTTTTTCAGTTCAATTCCCTGATTACGTTCAACGGCTTTTTCCAGTAATTGCTGTGCGGTATCTAACTTTGTTTTCAAAGCGTTACTTTCTTTGGTTGCTTCTTTCTCAGCCTTTTTTTGTTCTTTCAAACGTAAGTCAACCTCTACATAATTATTGGCGTAATGGCTTAAAAAAGGATGTTCTATCGAACCACAAAGCGGGCAAGCTTCACCTTCTTTCAATAATTTATGGCGTTCACTTTCAAAATTATACGACTTTCCTAACTGCTCTTTCTGGTTTTCTAAGGTGGTAATTTCCTGACTTAAATGCTGAATGGTCTCCTGCATTTTGTTCCAAAGAGGCGTATTTACTTCAATGATTTTAGTCTGTTGATCAATATCGGAACGACCCTCTTTTTCGGCAGTAGAATGCGTTCCGTAATCCGTTATCAACTGACTTAACTCAGCATAAAGAGGTATTTCTTTATCCAACTGAGCTTGTCGAGCCGCAATTTCATCCAAGTTTTCCACTTGAATTATTTCCATGTATGCCGCTTCCTGTGTTTTCAACCCTTGAGCCACTAGCGTAATTTCCCCTAAAGACGCATCCGATACCGCTTTCGTTGGAATCGTCTTCAGTGTTGGCTTGTTGATTTTCTTAATCAGTTCGTCCAACTGTTGTTCTTTCGCCGAAATTACCCCTTCTTGTTGACTGATTTGAGCTTGTAAATCCGCAATTTGTTGTCTGAATTCTTGCAATAACAACAAGGCGTTACTTTCCTGTACCTCTTGTTTAATCAGCCTAGCAATATCCCCTAAATTTACCTCCGCCTTTTGTTGATAATCAGCCAATAAGCTGGTTTGCTCTTGTAAACGTTGGCGTAACGATTGAACCGTTTTTTCTTCGTGATTTAAAGTCAGCACTTGAGCTTCAAAAGGAATTGCCTTTTCGTGCATTAACAATAAAGGTTCTTTTTCTTCCTCAAAAGCTTTCCACAATGCCTTTACACGCAATAATTCCTGCTCTTTTTCTTGCTTACTTGCCAACAAACTAGCAACTTCCTGCTTTATTGTCAGTTGCGAAGTCAGTTGTTCCAATTGAATGGTTGCCTGTTCTAAGGTAGTCGTATTGACTTTTAAAGCCTCCGTCCATTCTTGTTCTAAGTCTTCCGAAACCAATTTATTCACCGCAGCAGTACGTTGATTTCGTAGCTCGGTTAAAGACTGTGCTTTATCCTTATATTCTTGAAAAGCCTGTTTACCTAATTGACGATAAATTTGCATTCCCGTGATGTCTTCCAAAAGTTTTCCACGCTCGTCTTTTCCTGATTTCAAGAAACGGGCAAATTCTCCTTGCGACAATAGAATTGACTTATTGAATTGGTCAAAACTAAGTCCGATTAACTGCTGATTTCTATCGGGAATTTCACTTTTTTTGAGAGGTAATAAATTTCCCGAATTGCAATCGAGCAACTCCATACCATAGTCGTTGAGCTTGTTATTACGGTTTACCTCAATCCACCATTTAGACGTAAAAACACCCTCCTTACATGAATAAGTTACTTCCACGACACACTCCCGCTCGCCTCTGGTCAAGATAGAACCCGCAGAAGCCACCAAGTCTTTGGAAATTTTCTTATCAAAACGAGGAATACGGTTGAACAATGCCAATGTGATAACGTCCAGCAAAGTTGACTTTCCTGCTCCTGTGGGGCCCACAATGGCAAAAAGTCCCGCCGAAAGCAAAGGACTTTCCGTAAAATCAAGCGTATGTTCTCCTTTAAAGGAATTGATATTTCTAAGAAAAATTTTATTAATTTTCATCTAAGCAAGAGCGTTTGTAGGATGATTAGTTAATCAGTTTATGTGCTTGAAGGTGGAAAAAAAGACGTTCAAAGCTCGTCACAGTTACCTTTTCTCCATAGTTATAATCCTCCTCAACCGAGTGTGTTACAACCAGCACAGGAATATCACCAAAATCCTGAGAAGCAATGGTTGTTCCTTTAGATAATTTAGGAGCGTTTGAATACTTGATTTCTATTCCTAAAACAGGTTCTAAGCCCTTAAATAAGACCAAATCAAGTTCTGTTCCATCCTGCGTTCTATAAAAATAAAAGGACGTATTGGGTCTTAACAAAGGAATAATTTGCTGAATAACAAAACTTTCCCACGAATTTCCTTTTCCAACAAAACCGTCTAAATCTTCTTTATTTTCAATATTAAATAAGGTGTGTAACAAACCTGTATCTCGGATATAAATTTTGGGAGCTTTTACAATTCGCTTCTTCATATTCGTGGTATAAGCCTGCACACGTCTAATCAAAAACGCATTTTCAAAATAGTCTAAATAGCGTTTTATCGTGTTTACTTCAATGCCCAGCGAATTGGCTAAATCAGAATAATTTACTAATTGCCCCTGACAATGTGCCAGCATTCTAAGTAAATTTTTCAATACAATGGGAGAAGCCGACAAGCCTAAAATAGGTAATTCTCGTTCAAGATATGTTTGGACAAACTGGACACGCATCTCAAAGCTAAGTAATTCATCCTGTTGAAGAAAAGCAGACGGAAATCCTCCCTTCAGCCACAAATCATTAAAGGGATACTTTCCTTTAATTTCTTGAAAAATAAAGGGGTGCATTTCTAAATAGGCAATACGCCCAGCTAAGGTTTCGGAGCTTTTGGTAAGTAACTCAGGAGAAGCAGAACCTAATAAAATAAAACGTCCATTCGTTCTTTTTTTATCAATAACGGCTCTTAATAATTTGAATAAAGAAGGGTTACGCTGAATTTCATCAATAATAATCAGTTTATCTTGTCTTTCATCAAAATACTGTTCGGCATTCGTCAGTTTTTGACAATCTTCATCAGACTCTAAATCAAGATAAATCGTATCCTTCGTACTATGGCTTTGCAATTGTTTTGCCGTAGTGGTTTTTCCTACCTGACGAGGGCCAAGAATAGCTACACAAGGAAAAGCATCCAAGTAACGAACTAATGATGTTGAAATAAAGCGTTGTAAATCCATCTTTTTTCCTGCAAATATAACGATTAATTGCAAATTTACAGGGTTATTAAGCAATTATTCCTGCATATTTGCAATTGATTTGCAAATATGCAGGAATAAATCAAAAATCAACCTACTTGATTATCTTGGTATATCGACAGCCGATGGCTGAATGCTGATAGCCTTAATAATACTTTTCAAAAGCCTTCTCTTCTGCCATGTCGATTTTTTCTACCTTTTTACCCATCTTTTTCTCAATGATACGGAAATGATGTTCCTCTTCTGGAGAAACTAAAGAAAGGGCTTCTCCAGAGGCATTGGCACGACCCGTTCTACCGATACGATGGACGTAATCTTTAGGCGAACGAGGCAATTCGTAATTAATAACAAAGGGTAAAAAAGCAATATCAATTCCTCTTGAAGCCAAATCAGTTGCCACTAACACGTTGAGCTTTCCTTTCTTGAAACTTTGTAAAGCTTCCGTTCTAGCTCCTTGTGATTTTTTACTGTGAATAGCCAAAGCTGAAATGCCATTTTTCTTCAACTTATCCACCACATTATCTGCCGTTCGGGTCGAAGACACAAAGACTAATACTTGGGTCATTTCTTGGGTCTTAATCAAATAACGCAACAAAGGACCTTTACGGTCAGGCTCAACCAAATAAGCCGTTTGTTTAATTTGGTCAATGTTAACAACCTCCGCTTCAATTTCGATTTTAACAGGTTCTGACAATAAACGGTCTTTGATAACTGTCAACTTAGTATCCAGTGTTGCCGAAAACAAAATATTCTGACGCTTTTTGGGTAAAAGCGAAAGTACATCGTTCATTTCCTCCTCAAAACCAAGGTCTAGCATTTTATCGGCTTCGTCCAAGACCAGCATTTCTACCCGCTTTAGGCTTACCGATTGCGTAAAAATCAAATCCAATAAACGCCCTGGGGTAGCTACTAAAATTTCAGTATCTTTTAATTTAGCAATCTGCTGATTGATGGGTATTCCCCCAAAAACAGCCATGTTTTTTACTTTGATGGGTAAATTCTCCGAAAACATACTGATTACTTCACTGATTTGAAGCACCAGTTCACGAGTAGGAGCAAGAATTAACACTTTGAGGTGTAAGCTTCTTGTTTCTTTTTTTCGTTGAAACAACTCCAAAATCGGCAATACAAAACTAGCCGTTTTACCCGAACCCGTTTGGGCAATCCCTTGAATATCATGCCCCGCTAAAATAGCAGGAATTGCTTGTTCTTGGATAGGAAAAGGAGCTGGATATTGTTGTTTGGCAATCGCTTTGAGTAACGATTCGGACAAACCTAATGATTCAAAAGACATACGTGATAAAGGAAAGTAATGATGAATGCGTAACTAACTAATGGAAAATTTTGAATGTTGGATTTTGGATTGAATACACTAGTTATGAGTGGAGTCTTTACAAAAAACAAATAACAAGATTTTTGACTGATTACTTGATAGAGTGATTATTTCCTCTTGGTTACGCCATACAAAGGTACGTGATACATTCATCACTACGCATGATTAGTTTTCTTCTTTTACTTTTTGTAATAGTTCGGTGAAAGCTTCTAGCACTAAGACACGGTGTTCGTCGGAAAGACCGTCTTCTTTGTCCAAACGTCTTTTTAGAATATCAATTTCAGAAATATCGTCGATTTGTTGCCCTTCGTGAAAAAGTTCATCCGTACTGTTCACCTCGTTTTTGAAGGTAATTCGATGTTTCAAAACCGTTGCATGCTCGTCTTCAAAAATGCTCACAATTTCATTTAATTCACGAATTAATAAAGGGTTATAGGCTTCTTCGCTTACTTCTATTTCTAAAAAGGCTTTCAAAGGAGCTTCGTTTTGAAAGCTTGTCAACTGGCTTTTTACTTTTTCTAACGAACCTGTCAATTTCTTTAACACTCGAAATTTAGGTACGGAAATGGGGGTGATTTCCTGTAATTGCTTATGCTCAAGGGTTAGTTCGATTACCGTTTTGGCATCGTCTTTTTCGCTAAAACTCAAAGCAATAGGCGAGCCCGAATAGCGAATGTGTTCTAAACCCGAAACCCGTTGCGGACGATGAATATGTCCCAAAGCTACATACTGAAAAGTCGAGGAGAAATCAGTACCTTCAAAACCAGCTAGATTACCCATCTGTATTTCTCGTTCCGATTCCGACGTACTGGCTCCGTGAGCATATAAATGCCCCATTGCCAGAGCAAATTTATCGGGATATTGCTCTTGACACAACTGAGCTAACTCGTCGTAATGGCTTTTAATTCCTTGTCGCACCGCCTCTACTCGATTGCTGGCGGTTTCTCCTTCTAATGACTGACGTAAATCCGCATCTCGTAAATACGGCACAGCACACACCACCAAATCATCATAAACTAGTAGTTCATCTGCCAAATTTGGCGTTGCACCGCCAATTACCCGAACATCCAACAAAGCCAAAATATCTTTGGGTGCATTGAGCATCGAAGCCGAATCGTGATTACCTCCTGTGATGACGATTTTACACTTCAACTCAATCATTTTACGAAGGAAGTTAAAGTATAAAGCACGGGCTTCTGTTGGCGGATTTGCCAAATCAAAGACATCTCCCGAAATCAATAACAGCGTAATTTCACGTTCTTGAATAAGCGAGACGAGCCAGTCAAAAAATAACTGATGTTCTTCTGTAAGATCGTATTTGTGGAGTTTTTTACCTAAATGCCAATCGGCAGTATGCAGAATTTTCATGGAATCGAACAAATATTTCCCGAAAGGTACAGTTTTTTTGTGGGAAGTATTTCGTCAGAAAAGCGTTTTTGAGTTCAGTGAAAGCTTTGCGGTGAATAAATGAGCTTAATCTCCGCACATTTGCGGAGATTAGTGTTAAACCTGACAGATTTCTAAAATCTGTCAGGTTTCGACCCGTAGCTCTGGGATTAAAATCCCTGCTTACTAAATCGGTCGTCCCGATGGGACTTGTTAGGTTTAAAGAAAGTATAATTACTTCAGTCGATATGTCATACCAAACGAAAATATATTTATTTTGTCCGCTATTGCAGATGTAATCTGAATATGTCCTGTATATCTATTTCTGGTGTAATATAGGGTATTAGAATTTACAAATACCCTACTTGCCATTCCCATATAACAATACAAGCCACAACTAGCGTTATTTTTTAATTTTACCACAATTTCATCCGTTAATCCTAAGTTAAAAGTGAAATTTGTATTCGACCTATTATAAATCAAACCGTCTTTTTCTGCATTCTTTCTAAATAGAATCATCCCTCCTCCTTCATAATTCACACTTGTTCTAACCCCAATTATTCGCCAATCCACCCCATCAAAAGGAATATTAGTATTTATTTCTCCTGTTATAGATGCTCCATAAAAAGACTTCGGTCCATTATGAGGATAGCCTACAGAAGCATCATAATTACCTAAATAGCAAGAACCTCCATAAGAATAACCTAGCGTTTTAGCAGTATAACTCCTGTGTAGCATCAGATCAAAATAATAATCATTTTCATTAGCTTGATAACCAGAACCGAAATCGTGAGAAAAATGCCCTGTAACGTAACTAGCTTTACGAATAGTATCGTTATAAACAGGTTTAAGTAGCAACCTTGATTCAGAGCCAATATTACCTACTCCATAAAAAGGTTTCTGAATACAACTTTGAGCAGCCAGCATTGCCAGTAATAGTAGTGTTAATAGATTTATTTTCATACGTTTTTATTAGATTTTAGATATACATTATGGCAACAAGTTACTGGATTGTATTGGTACTTAAATTATCTTCAAATACGATTTAATATAAAAATAACATTTCACAAAAAAACGCCAACAGAAACCTATCCGTTGGCGTTTTTTATGGATACAAACAAGCACAAACGCTTATTTTTTCGGAAGCCATTGCAAGCAAACAGGCATCGAAACAGTGATTTCTTTTCCTGTTGGCGTTATTTTTCCAGTTGTTTTATCACGTTTAAAAATAACGATATTATCTGAATCCTGATTAGCCACTAATACAAAATTACCCGTTGGGTCAATCGTGAAATTACGAGGTGTTTTTCCTAAAACAGAAGTATTATCTACCCATGTCAACTTCCCTGTTTGTGGGTTAACCGAATAAATTGTTAAACTCTGATGTCCACGGTTTGAAGCATATAAAAATTTACCATCTGCCGAAATATGAATATCGGCACACCATTTTTGTCCTGTATAAGAATCTGGTAAGGTAGAAATCATCTGTTTTTCTATCAAAGTACCGTTTTTGTAATCATATACATTTACGGATGAGTTTAACTCTTGAATTGAATAGGCAAACTTATTGTTTGGATGAAAACAGAAATGTCTTGGGCCTGCACCTGCTTCAACGGCAGTAAAAGGAGGGTTTCCTGCGGTCAATGCTCCTGTTTTAGCATCAAGCGAGTAAGTCATAATTTTATCCAATCCTAAATCTGGCACAAATACATCACGGTTATTAGCCGCAATATTCACCGAGTGAACGTGTGGTGCTGTCTGACGGTCTTTGTTTACACTACTTCCTTTGTGCTGAATCGTTTGTTTCAGAACTCCTACCGAACCATCGGCATTGATGGGTAAAATACTCAAATCTCCTCCTGTATAATTTCCTACTAATATCCATTTACCTGATTTATCAGTCGTAATATGGCATGAAGCCCCTCCACCTGCTGGCTGGGTATTTACAAAGGTTAATTCTCCTGTTTTATCGTTTACTTTAAGCGCATTTACAGCCCCTACTTTATCGTATTCGCCCACGGTATAAACCATTTTTTTGTTAGGTGACACCGTTAAAAAAGACGGATTTTTTAATCCTTTGGCCGTGCTTGCGTATTCAAAATCGCCCGTTTTAGTATTGAATTTATAGCAATACACTCCTTCACTGGTTTTGGCAGTGTATGTACCTACCAGTAA
>JBMLRK010000243.1:0-10813 GCA_049241065.1 Spirosomataceae bacterium | reverse complement strand
CCCTATTTTTTGGGCTTTGTATGAGGTAAATTTGCCTGACAATTTTTACCGTTGGGTGGTTATCCAAAACGTTTCAATGGAACGCAAAACCTTGCTCGTTTGTTGGAACGTGGCTTAAATAATCCGACGGGTTTTGTATTGCCTGTTAAGTGGGATTATGGTACTTATACATGGACAAGCTGTGTATGGGAATTCCGTCGTAACAATTGCTTCTTGATTCCGGGGAATTCACCAATTGGTTTACGTTTGCCGTTGAAATCCTTGCCAGCGATGTCGCAAAACCGCAAGGAAACGCCAATGGAACGTAGTCCGTTTGAGGAATTACCGCCATTAGCAATCGCTGATGTAGAAAAACGCTATGGTACGGTTGCTCCTCCGTACGAAGCCCCTGCTCCGAAAAAGCCAGTGGTGGACGAAGAAGAGGCAGCTAAAAAGAAAAAGGTAGAAGAACCCGTTCAAGAGCAGTTAACTTACGAAGTTTCTACCTTTGCTACCGCTATAACGGTAGAAGAGCGTGAGGGAATTGTCTATGTTTTCTTACCGCCAACCGATTATTTTGAGCATTATTTAGACCTTATTGCTTCGATTGAGGCAACGGCAGAAAAACTACAAATTCCTGTTCGTATTGAAGGCTATATGCCTCCGTCGGATTACCGTGTAGAAAAACTCAACGTAACGCCTGACCCAGGGGTAATTGAAGTAAATGTACACCCAGCTAAGTCGTGGAAAGAGTTGGTTGACAACATGACGGCTTTGTATGAAGAGGCGTTTTTTGCCCGTTTAGGCACTGAAAAATATACGGTCGATGGGCGTAAAACAGGTACTGGAGGAGGAAACCACGTAACTATTGGAGGAGCAAAACCGGCGGATAGCCCCGTGTTGCGTCGTCCAGATTTGTTACGTAGTTTGTTGACTTATTGGCAACATCACCCTGTATTAAGTTACTTGTTTGCGGGGCCGTTTATTGGCCCTACGAGTCAAGCACCACGAATGGATGAGGGACGTGACGAGCGTTTGTACGAAGTAGAAATTGCTTTTGAACAAATTCCTGAAGGTGAAGAAATTCCATTCTGGATGGTGGACAGAATTTTTAGAAACTTGTTGGTTGATATTACAGGAAATACCCACCGTACTGAATTCTGTATTGATAAACTATACTCGCCCGATTCGTCAACAGGTCGTTTGGGAATTTTAGAGTTTAGAGCATTCGATATGCCGCCTCACAAGCACATGAATTTGGTGCAAAACCTCTTGATTCGTGCGTTGATTGCTAAGTTCTGGAAACAGCCTTACAAGAAAAAGTTGATTCGTTGGGGTACAGAATTGCACGACCGTTTCTTGTTGCCACATTTTGCTTATCTTGATATGATTGATGTGGTAAATGACTTAAAAGAAGCAGGGTATGACTTCGATATTTCGTGGTTTGATGCCTTCTTTGAATTCCGTTTCCCACATCATGGAGGGATTAAGGTTGATAACTTGCAATTAGAATTGCGTTTAGCGATTGAACCGTGGCACGTATTGGGCGAAGAATTGTCTAACAGCGGAACAGCTCGTTTTGTAGATTCATCCCTAGAACGTTTACAGGTGAAGGTAAGCGGTTTTGTAGAAGGTCGTCACATCTTAGTGTGTAATGGCTGTCGTGTTCCTTTGCGTGCAACCGCTGTGAAAGGCGAGTACGTAGCGGGTATTCGTTACAAAGCATGGAATCCGCCATCGGCTTTACACCCAACCGTTGGAGCAGATGCCCCGTTGGTCTTGGATATTATTGATACATGGAGTAACCGAGTATTGGGAGGTTGTACCTACTTTGTGAGCCACCCAGGAGGTAGAAGTTTCGATACCTATCCAATCAATGCTTACGAAGCAGAATCACGTCAGATTAGCCGTTTCTGGGGTTTTGGACATACTCCAAATGCCGATTTGGTTGCTCCTGTACCAGTACAAAATACGCCTACGGTATCTCGTTTTGTAGCCGAAAACAAAAAGGCTCTGAAAGTAGATACCCCAATTGAATTAGTAAATCCAGAATATCCAAATACGCTAGATTTACGTAAGTTTTGGAGAGCGAGAAGTTAGATGGAATGAATAATTTTTACACCTGTCAGGTTTCGAAACCTGACAGGTTTGATTATGTTAAAAGAAGAAATGTTTTTATATTTCGTTGTTGATTAACTCCCAAACTTTCTCGTTATAATCAGCTTTTGTGATTCCTGTTATTTTCTCAAGAGCCTTATAATAATTTTCGTTACCTTTTTCGACTTTTCCACAATTCAGCAATTCCCAAACGCCTGCAAAGCCTTTTTCTTTTTCTATTTTTTTTACAAGTAACGCATTCACGATTTGGTCAGCAACATTCGAGAACTTTTGAGTTTTGAAATACACAGGTTTCTCTTTTACTTCCATCCAATTAGTATTTTTATTACTGGCAACTTGTTCTTTAAAAGCTTCAAAAATAGTTTTCCAAGAAAGTCCCCAACTTCCACCATAAATATAAGCACAACCTTCGTCCACAGACCTATTTACTTGGTTGCGAGGAATAATCAAGCTCAATCGGTCATGCCATAAATCGTGTGGGTCAAAGTCGTTGAAAGATGCGTTGTCATTTCCCAGAGCTACTATCTTTTTATCACCCGACGAAGCACTCCAAACACCGTCACTTTTTCCGTTATAATCCGATTTATACTCGACACCAATCAATTTCTGTAATTCATTCAGGTTTTCACAGCAGTAAAACTCTGTTACTTTATTCTTTACACCTAACTTTTTATCAAAGACAGAGGCAAGGGTATTAAATGCTTTGATTTTTGCTTTGTTGAGACTCACCTGATAATGGAAAATATTATTTCCAGATTTTTCCACTTTCCACGTTTTTGTATTTCTCGCAAGTGGGGATGAAAAGAAAAAAGTGCTATTTGCTTTGTGGGCTATAAATTCAAAATTAGCTCTTAAAAATGCCGTGTTTTCATTTATTCCTATGAAAGAAATTTGCAGTAAATATTGGTTGTTTTTTAAAGGAGTAGCATTGGTTAAATAGGGTTTGTAAAAGAAGTCGTCTTTAAATTTTCCGCTTTTTTCAATCTCTTTTATCTCGTCAAGTAAAATAAACGTTTCTACTGCTTCTGTTGCTAAAACAAGTGTGTTTTCTTCATTTGGCTTTTGAGCCGCACTTAAAAAATCGTTCAACGAAGAGATTAGCTGTTTACGCTCCAGACTATCTTTGGGTAAATTAATATTTTGATTCACTCGAAGTTGGCTGGTTTGTGCTTTCACGAAAAACGTAGCAAGAAGAAGAGTCAGGGCAGTAAGTGTTCTGAATGTCATATTAATGAGGTTTAATTGATTATGTAACCGTGCATATCAAATACATTGATACCTAATCATTGTTCAAGGTATGTAACGAATTTACGAACATCGTTATTGAATAGAAATGTAAAATAATACTCCTTATAGTTTGTCTTGGATCTTAAATCTTTCATTTAAAGCTTATTATAAGTGGATATATGAACCGCATTTTTTACAGAATTTGCCTCTTTTCGTCAATATTTGAAAGACTGATGTCAAGAATCGTACAATTATTCTGTATTTTTACTAAAAAGATTTCCACTTTGTCTGTAACCACTTTCATCCATGCTAATGTCGCTTTCAACTAATTTACTCGAATCTTACCAACAGCAAATAAATAATAATTATGACGAAGTCGTTGATGATCAGGGTAATGTAAAACCTCATTGGCAACAATTGTTTAATGCCTTAGAGAAATTAGGTATTGATGAATTAACGGCAAGAAGCAATGATATTATTGGGAAACTTCGTGAAAATGGGGTTACTTATAACATTTATGAAAGTACAACGGACGGCCATAATCGTCCATGGAAGTTAGATCCAATTCCATTTTTATTACATGAGAAAGAATGGGAATTAATTTCAAAAGGTCTAATTCAACGGGCGAAGTTGATGGATGCCATTTATCAAGATATTTATGGCTCTCAATTACTGATAAAAGATGGGATTTTACCTTCCCATGTAGTGTATGGGAATTATGGTTTTTCCCGTGCTTGTTATGACGTAAAGCTGCCATCAAAAAATCAATTAATCATTTATGCAACCGATATTGCCCGTGGTCCCGACCAGCGAATGTGGGTATTGGATAGCAGAACACAGTCGCCTTCAGGTTCTGGGTACGCTCTTGAAAACAGAAGTGTAATCAGTAAGTTTTTGCCAGAACTTACCGAAGGAATGACCCTAAATCGTCTAGCTCCTTTTTTTAATACGCTTCAAGAATCCATTTTTAACTTATCGAAGACCAGTAAAGGGCAACCAAATATTGTTTATTTAACGCCAGGGCCAGATACCGAAACCTATTTTGAACATACTTATCTAGCTTCCTACTTGGGTTATACCCTTGTGCAAGGCGATGATTTGATGGTGCGGGATAATAAAGTGTGGCTGAAGTCGATAACAGGACTAGAACAGGTAGATGTAATTATTCGACGTGTTGATGATGAATATTCTGACCCTTTAGAATTGCGAGAAGATTCTCGCTTAGGTGTTCCTGGTTTATTACAGGCAATTCGTATGGGTAATGTGGTGGTTTTGAACCCTCCAGGTTCTAGTGTGCTAGAGAATAACGCATTACTTCCTTTTATGAATAGGGCTTGCGAATATTTCTTTGGAGAAAAATTATTGATGCCCAATATTGCTACTTGGTGGTGCGGCCAAGCCAAAGAGTTAGCGTATGTGATGGATAATCTTGCTACGTTAATTATCAAGAAGGCAAACAGAAACGAACGCTACCGCTCAATTTTTGCAAGAACCTTATCTCCAGAGAAATTAGAAGAGTTACGGAAGGAGATTCTTGCCAAACCTCAAGACTATGTTGCCCAACAAGAAAGTCAATTGTCCACTACTCCATCGTTTGTAGATGGAAAAATAGAGCCTAGATTTGCGGCAATTCGGGCATTTTTGGTTTCTGATGGCGAAGAGTACCATGTCCTAAAAGGAGGCTTAACTAGAAGTTCGGCCGCTTCAGACCGTTTTGTGATTTCGAACCAATTGGGAGGAATCTCAAAAGATACATGGATTGTGGGCGATAAAGATACCCAACCCAAAGAAAAACAGATTGTTGTTTCAACGGATTCCTTTAAACATCAAACTTCTTTACCGAGTAGGAGTGCTGAGAATTTGTTCTGGGCAGGTCGCTATTGCGAGCGTAGCATGACGACGACCAAGTGGATTAAGATTATCATTAATACCCTACATGATAATGTTACCCTAGGAGGTTCGCCAAAATCAGAGCATATCCCAATTTTATTACAGGCTTTAACGCATTTAACCTTAACATACCCAGGCTTTTTGGAGGAAAATGTATGTAAAGAACCATACCAAGAAATCTTAGATTTAACTTCCAAAACAAGTAAATCAGGAAGTTTGGTATCAGCTTTGCAATCTTTTTTAAGAGGGGTTATTTCGGTAAATGATAAATGGAATCATGATACTCGTCGCAATATCAATTTAATTGAAGAGAGCTTTTCAGAATTAAAGCACTTAACAATGGTTAACCCAAATACCATCCAGCGTGGATTAGAACGCTTACAAACTCGCTTGTTTGCTTTTTATGGGGTTGTTGCCGAAAGTCTGCCGAGAGATAATGCTTTTTATCTGTTTGAATCAGGAAAGTTGATTGAACGAATTTTGGCTAAAATTAGTGTTTTACGAACAGGATTAAGTACCAAACATGATTTCCCTGTTGAAAAAGAGGTAATGGAAGCCATTTTAATTAATCATCATTTGTTGGTGTATTACAGACAGTTGTATAAATCGCATATTAGCCTTGAAACGGTGTTAGATATGGTCATTATGGATGATAAATTGCCGTATTCGTTATGCTATTTAGTAAGTCAATTGTATGACTATGTTAAACAGTTGCCAAATTCCAAAGACCCAGATAGACTTTCTATTGCAGCAAAATCAGTGCTGGCGGCTTCTACTAAAATTAAATTAGCTCAATTGGATGAGTTGACAATTTATGATGAAGACGATTATCGACTACATTTAGATAAATTATTAAGTGAGTTATACGACCTCATTTCGTCGGTGACAACTAACCTTACAAACCAGTATTTTACGCATACAACGATGCAACATTCCTTAATGAAGAATCCAGAAAATACGGATAACAATGAAATATAAACTGAAACACAAAACCATATACCGTTATTTTGAACCTGTGAATACCTATCACAGTGTGGTTTGCTTAGAACCTTTGAATAATGAAGTACAAGTATGCGAGAAGTTTGACCTATTGATTAGCCCGTCTATACCAGCAGAATTAGTCAACAGAAGAAAAGATTTTTATGGAAATGTAAACCACTTTTTTTCGATTGAAAAGGCACATAAAGAGTTAATCGTAGAAGCAATTAGTGAGGTAGAAAGTAAGCCCAAACCAATCGTTCTCGAAAATCTATCCATCACGTGTTCGGAGGCACGAGACCTAATTCAGCAAAACAGGGACTTACGGATTCAAATCTGGCAGTTTTTGATTGAAAGCCCTTTTATTCGTTGGGATAACGAGATTAAGGCTTTTGCGGAGGTGTCTTTTTTACCAGAACGTTCATTGTATGACTCGGTAAAAGATTTATGCCATCGTATTTTTACCGAATTTAAGTTTGTTTCTAATCATACAAATATCAATACTCCGATAAAAACGGTGTTGAAGGAACGTAAAGGCGTATGCCAAGATTTTTCTCACTTAGCGATTGCTAGTATCAGAAGTATGGGTTTTGCTGCTCGGTATGTGAGTGGTTATTTAGAAACCAAACCGCCCAAAGGACAAAAAAAGTTGCAAGGTTCAGATGCCTCTCACGCATGGATTTCGGTGTACATTCCCAATGCGGGTTGGTGTGAATTTGACCCTACCAATGATATAATTCCAGGGGAACGCCATATTGTAACGGCTTATGGACGAGATTACAGCGATGTTGTTCCGTTAAAAGGGGTGATTTTTAGCTCAGGAAGACATACCCTGACGGTTGAAGTGGATGTAATTCCGATGGAAGAAAATGAGGTAATTCAATAATCCTGACAGATTTTAGATTTGCTAAAACCTGTCAGGATTGGATAAAAAGAAATCAATCTTTGACCTCTTCATAAGAAACATATTCCCCACCTTTAAAGTCGTCGGAGTTTTTGCCTGCTTTAGGTGGTACAAAATCAATATCTATCTTTCCTTCTTTTTTCGTTTGGGTAGAAGCGTTTCGTTGTTCTTGATAAAATTCTTTTTGAACTTTATTCATTTGTGAAGCGACAAAGCCTTTCAATGCCCATCTGAGAAGCTTAGGGAAAATAAATATAATAAGCGATGTTATTATAAGAAATTTGAAAAACATATAATTAGACTGTCGTATATTGAAAATAATGCTAAAGTTACGCAATTGTTGAATTGTAGGCATTGTATTTGTATGAAGTTTTTATGAGTGGTAATATTTTCGTTTGAATTGTTATCTTTACATCAATTTTTTAAGAGTCTTTTTTTTATATAAACTTTTCCGCCGTTTTTATTATGAAAAACTGGAGTCAAAATTTGTTGTTTATCCTATTTTCGTTTCTTTTTATGGGCTTGGGTATGCTTTTAGCCGATTTTTACATCAAGAGAAATGGGAATCCATTTAAGCAACAACAAAACGAATCGTTATCTCTACAAGCAGAAAATCCGTACACAACAGATAGTAGTGGGGTATTAGGCGATTCTTCTACATCACCATTAACCGCTAATGGAGAAAATGCTCCTTCTACGTTAGAGGAAGCAACCAACATGGCTGCTTCTAAAACTGAAACTCCAGCATCACAAAAATCAAGTAGGGATGCCGATGTAACTTCAACAGAATCTACCGAAAGAAAAGTAAAGGAAGTCTCTCACGAAGAAGCGGAAGAAAGCGGTCGTAGTGGTTCTACGTATGTAGTAACGGGTGTTTTCGGCAAAGAAGCCAATGCAAAAGCAATGATTAAAAAATTGAAAAATTTTGGTTATAGTCATGCTTTTGGTTTTCCTCGTAAAAAACTAACAGCCGTAACTGCTGGTACTTTTTCAGAGAAAGAAGCAAGAGAGGTTAAAAGTCGTTTAGAAAATAAAGGACTGGATGCCGTGGTTATGGAAAAATAACTGAGTGAATATGCTTGAGACGATTAATCTAGTTTAACCATACATAACCCGTAATATTGAAGCCGTTGAACGGTCTTTTCTTTTATTACTTGGTAGAAATAAAATAGCCTCCATTCGATACAATCGAATGGAGGCTATTTTTTTATAGAAAAATCAGATTACACCGCAAGAAATCGTTGCCCTAGTGCATCTAATGGTGAAAATAGTTTACTAAGAACTTTAAACAAGAACAACGATGACTTTAAACAAATCAACGATTCTATCATTAGCTTTTGTCACGCTATTTGCTTGCAGTTGCAGTAAAAGTGAAGAAAGCGTAACGGGTACGACGACTACATCTACCGACGTTCCTACTGTCTATAAAAAGATTTATGGAGCAACTAGTATCACTAGCGACGGTACGTACATTTATATCAAAACCAAAAACTTACCCGATCATAAGTCTGCCTATTATGCTACTACTAATGCTTTGTATGAAGCCTATAGCGGTACTACGTTTGGCGGCAATACCTTTAAGAAAAATCCCAATACAATTGCTGAATTTAATGCTACGCTAAAGATTCCGTTGAACCCTAAAGTGGATGCTGCCCACTCCGCAACGCCACTAGGAGCAATTGGTATTGCTATCAATGGGGTCGCTTTGTTTAACCAATATGCAGGCCCCAATAATCAAGCATTAACAAATGAAATTGGAGGTTTTGATAAATACTATGGGCATCCACAAAATACAGGAGTGTATCATTACCACGTAGAACCGCTTTACCTAACCACGGTAAAATCTACGAAAGCAGGCTTGATGGGCTTTTTATTAGACGGTTTTCCTGTGTATGGCCCACAAGAAGAAAATGGTACAACCGTGACGAGCAGTATGTTGGATGTCTATCATGGGCATACGCACGCTACTACAGATTATCCAAGTGGAATTTATCACTACCACTTCACCGACGATGCTCCCTATCTAAATGGAAGTGGTTTTTACGGAACACCGGGAACAATTACGCAATAATGAAAATACTTCAACTGATGCTCTTTTGCTTTTTTGTTTATGGTTGTCAACCTAAACAAAAAGGCGTTTTAGCCGTTCCAATGATTCCAAAGAAGTACGTGCTGAAATCTGCTCCTGAGTTTACTTCCTCCAATGATACGCTTTTGTGGAAAGGACAAAAGTACTCGGGTTTTGTCTATGAAATAAGCCAAAATGGAAAAGATACCTTGTTAGTCGAGGGCTATTATGAAGGTTTACAAAGTGGGCTTTCCCAACAGTGGTACACTCGTAAACAAGTGAGAGAGATAAGACATTATCGGGAAGGGAAGAAAGAGGGATTACAAGTCGGTTATTGGGAAAACGGACGTAAACGCTTTGAATTTATGGCTCAAAATGGCGAATACGAAGGGGAACTCAAAGAATGGAGTTCCAACGGACATTTGTATCATTTGGCGACTTACCTACATGGGCATGAAGAAGGCCCTCAAAAAATGTGGTATGATAACGGTAAAATACGAGCCAATTATGTCATTGTTCAGGGAAAAAGGTATGGATTATTAGGCACTAAAAACTGTAAAAATGTATCGGATAGTATTTTTGTTGTTAAGTAGCTGGTTCGTAATGGGTTGTGCCGAACAAGATTCGAGTACCATGCAATTACCCTATTATAACGAACCCGATTTTACGCCTGTTTTTATCAAGAATAAAGCAGAAGTAGCTTCCAAAATTGTACATACCATCGGTGATTTTTCCTTTCTGAATCAGGACAGTACCTTGATTTCACAGCGAGACATCGAAGGAAAAATCCATGTGGCTAATTTTATTTTTACATCATGTGGTAGTATTTGTCCAACCATGACTCGCAATCTCAAAATGGTAAGCGATAGCCTCAAGGACGAAAAGGACATCTGTTTTTTGTCCTATTCGGTAACGCCGTGGAT
This sequence comes from Spirosomataceae bacterium, assembly GCA_049241065.1. Taxonomy (GTDB): domain Bacteria; phylum Bacteroidota; class Bacteroidia; order Cytophagales; family Spirosomataceae; genus JALRIJ01. The sequence goes on along the minus strand of JBMLRK010000243.1, from coordinate 726 downwards.
TGATAAACCCTATGTGCTAAAAAACTTTAAAGCGAAGAATGCGATTGAAAACCCCAATTGGCATTTTTTGACAGGTAGTAAATCCGCTATTTATCAATTGGCAAGACAATCGTATTTTGCCGAAGAAGACCTTGGTTTTAGCAAAGACAGCACCGAGTTCCTACATACCGAACACTTTATTTTGGTGGATAAAAACAAGCGAATCAGAGGAATTTACAATGGAACATTAACCTTAGAAATGCAACAGTTATTAGCGGATATAAGGATGTTGAGGGAAGAGTAGAAGGGAGATTAACGACACTCAAAACTTTTAGTATGAGTGTCGTTGTTAGTCTTAACTTACAAATAAAATGAGTAATTGTTTGTGAAGAGACAATGGAAATACGTACCTATTACGCTATTAGCTTAAGTTTAATAGTATTCACTCCTCTTAGAAGTTGTTTGAAATTCTTAATTTCCAAATCACTTAGTTCTTTTTTTGCCACAATCATAACGGTTGAGCTTGGCGGGTAAAGCAAGAAATATTCTTTTTGCTCGACCACTTTACTAATATTAACCCATTTAAGCTGAGAATGAAAAGATTCCTCTTTTAGCTCAATGCCTTCCTTCGTGAAGGTATAGGTTACTCCCTGTTGTAAGGCAGCATTAGCTTGATAGTTTTTTTTGAGTTGAAAGTACAAACTAATAGGCGTTGAAAATGCCAAGCCAAGCCCCATGAGTAGCGAT
>JBMLRK010000242.1:0-1524 GCA_049241065.1 Spirosomataceae bacterium | reverse complement strand
CACATTTTAGCCCTGAAAGGGCGACATACCTAAGCCTAGGGTGAAGCCCTAGGTCACAAATAATGACATTGCTATAAAGTTTGTCAGAGAACAAAAAAAATGGTATTCGTACCCTTTGGATGTTGAATTGATATGACAACCTTCATCCAAAATTCAAAATTCAACATCCAAAATTTAAAGTTTTCCGCTTCCTTGCACGTGTTTGAGAATATCCTCCATCATCGTGATTTGCACCTTCTGAATTTCTAAGAGTTCCTGTTGTTGGTGCATGATTAAGTGATCTAACTTTTCGTGTAAAATCCTGATTTCCAACTCTGATTTTAGATTAATCATGTAATCCTTTTTAGAACGCTCTCGATCCTTTTCCTCCTGTCTGTTCTGACTCATCATAATTAAAGGTGCTTGGATAGATGCCAAGCAAGACAAAATCAAATTGAGTAAAATAAAAGGGTAGGGGTCAAAGCCTTTATCGGCTAGTAATAGCACATTCAATAAAATCCAAAGAGCTATAAAAACTCCAAAAGAGATGATGAATGTCCAACTTCCACCAAACGACGCAATTTTATCTGCTAGACGTTGCCCTAGGGTTAACACACTTTTCTCCTCCTCTTCGTCCATTTTATCACTTAGCGTACTCTCTTTTGAAACAGAATCCACTACCGTTTTTTCGAGCTGGGTCAACTCGCCCATTTCTTTGAGGATATAATGCGAAATGTATTTCTCTCGATAATAGTTAGCTTCGCTAATAGACAAAAGACTGTTTTCTGTAAACGTCGGATAATCTTGCTGAACCAGTTTAAGAATAGAGGGATTTAAGGCTACTCCCGAAACGCTATCAATAATCGGAAATTCCTGCTTCGAAATATCACTAATGAACGTTGTTTGCATAGTTGTTTTTGATGAATGAGTGAATAGTTAAGAACTCAAATGTAATCAAGTATTAAGCTAATATGCTAGGATACGAATTTATTTTAAAAATTAGCTAAAGCCTACTGACATAAGGTTGTCACATCCATGATTTAGCTTTGTATCGTTAACCAAATCAGACAAAAATCATGGAAATTAAAGAAATCAGTACCCAAACATTTTTGGTTTATTCAACCGAAACTACCTTGGCTCATGTCAATGCAGTAGCTATTAGAGAAGTTGACGCTCTTTATGGAACGGCAAAAGAAGCGGGTTTGCAACCAGTTTCACCTCTTGAATTTATTTATTGGAATACCTCTAGTGATGACACCGCTCCAATTACGTTAGAAATTGCCTTACCAGTTGCTCCAACGAATGTGGCTATTCCAGAAAAGTATAGCATTCAAGAACGAGCAGGTTTTAAAGCTGTTTTGCATACGCATGTGGGCGATTTTAGTAGTATTTCAACGGTTTATGAACAGCTTTATACGGATATTTTTGGGGCAGGATTAAAACCTAAAAATCAAGTGAGAGAAGTTTATAAGCATTGGGTTGATTTAACTTCTCCAGAAAACATTACGGATATTTTAGTAGAAATTGAATAGGGTTTGAGAAAAA
>JBMLRK010000241.1:0-12495 GCA_049241065.1 Spirosomataceae bacterium | reverse complement strand
TTTCACTTTTCCTTACACCACGTTTAAATACAAATCAATCATGGGTGATTTGTTTACTTTGGAGGTATGATGTGTTTTTTCGATGGCTAATCTTGCCATTAAGTAACTCACCGTTGACTCTGCTCCCTGATTCAAATTGATGTAGGTATCCTCCAGACCATCGTAACACCCACCAGTACAGGGATTATAGACGATTTGATGGAGGTGATTTTTGCCTAAAAACCATTCAAATGCCATGTTCATTTTGGCTAGATAATCTTCTTCTGGAAAAACAGTAGCGAATTTTTCTAGGGCCAAAATCGTGTAGGAAATATCTATTGCTTGCTCTCCTCCTATTACATTAAAATCAGGTTCTTCGTCTTTAAAAGCCCATCCTTTGTTGGAAATAACTTTAATTTGCGTATCGGTGAATATCTTCGACAATAAGAAATCAAATGCTGATTTTGCGATTTCTAAATAAATAAAATCGCTTGTGTTCAACCATGCACACAAAAGGGCTTCGGGGATAATGCTATTCCCGTAGGTTAAATAACTCTCGAACCACTCCCAATCTACTTCGGCTTCGTGCTTAAACATCTGAACCAATCGGTTGGATAATTCAATGAGTAAGTCTTGGTTTGCTACCGAACTTTTGTGTAAGCCAGCATAATACAAGCCTTTGATAATGAAGGCCATCGCTCGTGTTGAACTGATGCGTGTAATGCCTAGCAAAGCGGGATTAAAAACACGTTCAGCCTTTTCAATTAGGTGAGCTGGAAGGATGTCTGCCATCGAAATCAAGAAGCCCAAAGCCCAGATAGCTCTACCATTAGAATCTTCTAGGTTTGTCTCGAAATTTTGCTCTGTAAAGACCTGATGATCATTTACATAGTTCAAGAAATATTCTTCTTCTTTTTGATAACAAAACTGGATAAAATTGAGGTATATTTCAATGTATTCTAAGTCAACTTGACTCTGAGTTAATTCATAATGTTGACACATGGCCACCATTGCACGGGCATTATCGTCGAGCGTAAAGCCTGAATTAATGTCTGGTTGATTGATGATTGAAAACTGAATCATCGCAACGTCGGTTGTCAGGCGGTAGAAATGTTCTAGGTTAATCGGTGGAATTTTGAAGTCTAGCGAAAGTCTTCCGTGCATCAACTTTTTAAATAGTTGTGCGTGAGCAATAGCCGAATTTTCCCAGGCAGTAGGAGCTATTTTATGAAGTCCTTTCGAGCTAATTTTTGCTCTCAATTGTTCATCTCTCAATAACTTTTTGACTTCAACTGCCAGTTGTTGTGAGTTGAAAAACTCCACAATGATTCCCGCTCCATCTTCTAGTACTTCTTGAGCATGAGGAATGGGCGTAGAAACAATGGCACATCCGCAACTGATGGCATAAGAGAACGTACCACTCACCGCTTGATTGGGGTCAATTGAGGTAAACAGATAAATATCAGTTAGTTGTAAAATATCTAATAGGATAGGAAGCGGTAAAAACTCATTGATAAATTTAACATTTTCGGTTAAACCCAAGGTATCAATAATTACCTTTAAGCTATCACGGTAAGCCTCTCCTTCTTCTTTCAAGACAGTTGGATGCGTTTTCCCGATAATCAGAAAGAGTACTTCTGGATTTTTTTTGATGATACTCGGCATTGCATTCAAGGTCATTTCTATTCCCTTTCCAGAACTCAATAGCCCAAAAGTTGACAAAATTCTTCGGTTATTCAATCCATACTTTTCTCTTAAATCCACTTTATCTGCATGAGAAACTAAGTGTGTTCCATGCGGAATAACGGTGATTTTTTTAGCGTCAATATGATAATTTGTTCGTAGAATATCGGCGGCGGCATGAGTCATAACCACAATAGAATCGCATAGTTCTACCATCTGCATTACTTTAGATTTGAGAACTCGATCTGGATTGGGCAATACCGTATGAAAAACAATGCTAATGGGCTTCATGATGATACTCAAAAGCTGAATAAAATCATCCATTTTATCTTTAAACAAGCCAAATTCGTGCTGAATCATCACGGCTTGCGTTTTAGTATCTTCGTTAATCGTTTCCGCTAAACGTACAAATGATTTTCGGTGATTGACGTTCAAACAACTTGTCACTTGACTTGAGTAATTGTATGTCTCTTCTTCCGACTCGATTGCACATACTTTTATGGCAAATGTCCCCTTAAATTTATTTTCCAAAGCCGTAATTAGGTCTTGCGAATAGGTGGCAATACCGCATTCTCTAGGAGGAAATGACGTTATAAATAAAATTTCTGGAATAGATTCTTGAGCAAGAGGATTACTGATGCGTCGCCCAATACTGCTATTTTGCAGTGCGGTGTCAAACATACGACGACTAGGGTAATGGGTTGTGAAGTTGCTCATTCGAAGGTTCTTTTAAATTGTTTAACAATTCCTGTAGTAATTCCGACAAGCACACAGAAGCGAGTGCAATTCGTTCGTCAGCAGCTCCATAGTAAATATACAGGGTGTCTTTGACGGTGATAGCTCCTGTTGGAAAACAGACGTTATTTACTTCCCCCTTCAATTCCCAGGGTTCTTCTGGAAAGAATAATGGATAGGGCAAGCGTGCGAGTTCTTTTTGTGGATTTTCTAAATCTAGTAAGGCTGCACAGGCAGAGTAAACATAGCCTTCAACGGTGTCATGAACCCCATGATAGATTAAAAGCCAGCCGTGTTCTGTTTCTATTGGAGGGCAACCACCGCCTATATAATTGACTTCAAAGTCCATTTTGGGAGAAAGTACAATGTTCTCTTCGAAATGATAGAAGTAATTTAGCCAAAATTCATTCGTAAGTTCTGCCAATTCATTGATACAGACGATTTGAATATCGGGCTTAATACGGTGTAAAAAATGTAATTTTCCTTGTATTCTTCTCGGGAAAAAAATCACATTTTTATCCCAAATGAACATGGTTTTTCCTTTCTTTTCAGGAATTCCCCCGTTGTCATTATACCGACGATATTTCTCATTCAAAGCATTCTTCGACCCTGCTAAACGGCTAAATTCCTTATAAATAAGTTGTGGGACAATCACTCCTTGCCGTTCCCAAATCAGTAAATCCTTTGAGGTAGATAACACTCCCAAGGCATTTACTCCGTCATAAGCCGTATAAGTCAGGTAATATAAATCGTCAATTTTAACGATTCTTGGATCTTCAACGCCGTGCATTTCATAGTCCAATTGTGGAAACAATGCAGGGGTATCGAAACGTTCTACAACCGACTGTGCATCATCCAACGTGCAGTAGCCTATGCTGGAGTAATTACCCTTGCTAACTGCTCTGTAAAAAAGGTGAATACAGTCGCCTACTTTGATCACAGCAGGGTTTAAAACCCCTTCATTTTCAAAACCAAGACTCGTTTTGGTAAGAATAACGCCTTCTTTGATAACCTTTACCATACTGATAGGTGCTTTTTTAGCGATAATTTATGCTTCGTGACTTTTGGCATCTCGTTTAGTGGCCTTATCGGCTCGCTTTTCTTTGAGACTTTTTACAGGTGCTTTTTTACCTGATTTTTCAGAGGACTCTTTTTCTTTTGACATGAGGCAATGGATTTAAAACTTATTTTTTGAACGTAAGCAAGGGCAATCTCGCTCCAAACACAAAGTGATTCGTCACACTTGGTTCAAATAGTCGATTTACCAAGGACTGTTCGTGTATTTCTAAGGCCAACACATCGGGTTTTGAATCGCTGAGGTAGCTCTCTAAAGCTCCAATAAGGTCGTCGTCGTTCCGATCAATGTTGTGAATATAGACCTCACGACTTTGGAAGTTTTCTTTCATGCTATTGACCGTCGCTCTGATTTGTCGGTGCGAATCCATATCTAAAAATTCATTGATGTGAATGACCTGACAATAGGATCCAAGCGGTTCTACAACGTCCAATACTTTTTGAACAGCGAAGACTTCATCTTCCTCAAAATCAGTAAAATATACCACTTTGTCTGGACAATTAATCTCACAATCGGAAGGAATAATCCAAACGGGACAATCAGCGTTTTTCATCACACTTTGGGCATTCGTACCCAACCATCTGTCTAGGATATTGCTTGCCCCTTTTGTTCCCATCACAATCATGTCTGCATGAATGGAATTGGCTACTTCCACAATTTTAGCGGGAGCTTCGCCATATTCAATTTTTTCCGAAACACTGTCGGGAGCCAGTTCAGCATTGTGTATCAATGCCTTTACAAACTGTCCTAATTGAACATCGCCACTTTTTTTACTAATATCTTCAAAATTAAGGATGTCATAAGGAACTTGAAATTCCGTTGTTATCGGGATAGCGTAAGTATGCAACACGACAATATTTGCATCTAATCGTTTGGCAAGCATTCCTGCATAACGAGCAGCGTGTGTTGAATTATCACTAAAATCAGTCGGAAAAAGAATTGTTTTTTTCATAATTGAAAATTATTAATTGTTCATTATCAAGGTATAAAGGTGCTTAGAATAGCTAAAAATTGTGTTACACAATTTGGATTTTGACTTACAGGATTCACACATTTTAGAAAATTTCATTCGCTAGTTTGGTATCTAACTGATACACATCGTTTCTGAAATTAAGCAGTCCCTTATCATCTACCCATGCGGTAAAATAAACAATATATACGGGAACGGTAGGTGTTATACGAATACCTGTTTGTTGGTCAGTCTCAAGCGTTTCATCAATTCGTTCATTACTCCACGATTTATTCGTTTTTGCTAAATAATAGGCAAGCCATATCGGGTTTTCGACCCTGATACAGCCATGACTAAAAGCCCTAGAAGTTTCTCCAAATAAACTTTTGGATGGGGTGTCGTGCAAATAGATATGGTAATTATTGGGAAACATAAATTTCATTTTTCCCAAGGCATTGCTTTTCCCTGGCTTTTGACGAATATCAAACGGAACGTTTCCTTTGTAGGCTGCCCAATTGATAGTGGTCGGGTCTATCACTTTTGACCCTGAATAAACCTCCATGTGATTATTCGTCAAATAATGCGGATTCTTTTTGATTCTTGGTAGCATTTCATTTCTTACAATGCTCGTAGGTACACCCCAATAGGGATTGAGAATAACCTGCGATAGATTTCCTCTGAAAATACTCGTTTGCCTGGCGGCTTTTCCGACTACTACATTGGTAGCCCAAATCGGCTGTCCGTCGTCAAAAACGTGTAATTTGAAAGCAGGAATATTGACGAGGATATACTTTTTTTCTAATTCAACAGGAATCCATCGGAGGCGTTCCATATTGACCATCATTTGTTGGATTCGTTCTCCAATTGGTTTATTCAATTCCAAAAGAGTTTCCTGATTCATTTTCCCCGTTTCTTTTTTACCCATCCGATGTTGAAAGGCTGTTAAGGCTTGCGAAAGCGATTCCGTAAAAATGATGGTTTTGTCATCTAATGCCAAATCGCCTGATAACACCAAGTAGCGTTTAAGCTGAATAAACGACGAATCTTTAGCGTGTATCTTAACCGTTTTTTTGCTTTCCGCTATTGTCGGAAAGCCTCCTTGTTTTTGGATAGTTCGGTACTTTTTTAGCTGTATTCTTAAACGGATATAATATTGATTGACAGGCTCTTGTAGGTTTTTGCATAGTTCAGACGAAACTAAGGTATCCAGAAGGGCTTGATAGTTTTTCTTTTTCCGAGGAATAAACCATTCCAAATCGGTCGCCTTTTTTGTTGTACCTCCATATACTTTATGGGCGTAGTCAAAATACTTGACGGTCAGTAAAATGTCTAATTGTTGAACTTGTTTTTGGGATAATAAAAAGGCCTTCGGGGAATTGTCAAAAGCGAGCATCAATGAATCTAGCAGCTTATTGTTCAGGCTATTATCTTCAAAATCAAGGCTGTAACTTTTTAGCTGCGTATAGAAATTGGTAGCTCCGCAACTCATTCGCTTGTTGTTGAACCAGCCCAATTGGTAATTTCTTCGTGTATAAAAGGCAATCACTTCGGTAGAGGTTAATAGCGAAGATGCCTCTTTTTTTGAAAGTTCCAGCACAAAAGTACTGTCGAGGGTTAAGTCGATGTCTTGTTTTGGAACAGGAACAGTTTTGGAGGATGTAACCTTTGGCTCACTTTTTTGACAAGCAGCACAAAGGGATAAAAATAGGAATAGAGGCAAAAAGCATAAAAATCTTTTATGTGTTGCTATAAATGTAGAGTAAACTTCCATTGGCAAGTACAGGAATTACCTGCGGAATAAGTTTTTGTGGTATGGCAGGACAACCATAACTACGGCCAAGTCTGCCATGCTGTTTTACGAAATCGTTACTCACATAATCAGCTCCATGAATGATAATTTCTCTTCTTCGTGCATTGTCGTTGATGCCTCTTTGTAAACCAAAAAGCAACAAGGCAGAACCATGTTTAGGACTCGTTATTTTATCGCCGACCAAATAAAAACCTACACTGCTTTGGTGTGATTCTAAGTCGTTAGAAAAAGTCGTAGCAATGTTTTCACCCGATTTTTTCCCGTGTGCCACTAAGCTAGAAAAAAGTAATTTTTTCTTTTGAAGATCAATCACAAAAAAGCGTTCTACACTTGAAGGCAAGGAAAAATCAACAATTGTAATAACCGATTTTGCGGGGTGAAATTCGTGGAAACCCTTGAGCGATGCTCTGAAAGCTTCGTACTTGACAATGCCCTTGAGCTGACACTCCTGAAATAAAACTTGTACCTCATCCACTTGTGGACTTGGTTGCTTAACTGATTGAAAATTAAGCAGAAAAGAAAGTATTTGAAAAAAGATTAACATCTGCAATTGTGTTTTACGGTACTATTGCATAACGTTAATCTTCTCACAATCATTACTTAAAACTCAGTTACTTTCCTCTAATAGGTGAATTAAGCCCTTTACGGTATAATGGTTGGCATTAAGTAACTCCAATTGAGCGTTTAAAAGTGTGCGTTGCACATTGCTAATATCATCGAGACCGTTGCTTAGTACTTCTTTGTAGGTATCGGCAGCCACTTCTTCGCCATAATTGCAGGAGTCAAGAATGGCTTTTCGGTCGTGTCCAGTAAGGGCAGATTTTACATCCATCCAGATTCGGTAGATGTTACCAGAAAATTTTCTGCCTTCGTCGGGTTGCCCACCTAAGCGGAAAATCTCATGGGTGAGTCCCAATTTATTTTCTTGGCTGATGTACTTACACTGCGAAAAGAAAGCCTTTAAATCTTCTTGATCTGTTTCTTGTTCTGCCGTTTCGTAGCCAATCACTCGTTCGTTATTAATAACCAACAATGAATTTAAGAGGTCTATTGATTTTAAATTATCCATTCTCAGAAAGGTTTATATAAATGCGATACTATTTTCTTTTGTCTCTGTTCATCATTACTCGATTGCCCCTCATGTCTAAATGCTCATTTTCTCTTAGCATCATTTTATGACCTCTGCGATCGGTACACATTCCATTGGGTAAAATTTTAGTACCATTTCGTAAGATAAAGCGTCTTTTCAACTTACTCATGGTCATATTTTTTATTCGCATTACGTGACCATCCACGAGTATAAATCCGTCTGGATGTGTGCTGTGTGAAGAGTATTCACGTGTTTCTTGTGGACGCTCTGGATGATGCTCTTCTTGACGATGTTGTAAAACGGAAGCGTAAGTTATCGTGATTGAAAAAAGTAGCGTAGCGAAAATTGATAATAACTTTTTCATGGTGATTGCTTGTTAAAATCGTGTATTAAGGTGTGCGTTTTACAAATGGCTGGTTTTAAAATTGTTATCAAAATTAGTAACTATCAAAAAACCTAAAGGGGGAGTTTTAAAAACACTCTCTACAAGTATAAAGAGTGTTTCTGTACCATCTAACCCTGTTAAACCACTTTAATTCAAATATCGTCTCAAAATCCACGCTGTTGTTTCGTGGTCTTGTAAAATTCCCGTTAAGAAATCCGTTGTTCCTGCATCTTTATTTTTACTCGATTCGTCAATGTCTTTTCTTATTTCAGAAATGAGCGTATCGTAATCTTTGAGTAATTCTTTCATCATGTCTTTCTGACTAGGATAATTGTCTGGACTTTCTTTTAGTCTAGCCAGCTCGACGAACTCCTTCATCGTTCCTATTGTTTTACTGCCCAACTTATTAATGCGTTCTGCGATGGCATCAACAGTGATTTCTAGTTCGTTATACTGGTGTTCAAAGAGTTTATGAAGTTCCATAAAACTCTCGCCAGAAACGTTCCAATGAAATTTTCTAGTTTTAATATAAAGAAGCATTTCATCGGCTAAAAGAACGGCAAGCAAGTGTACATTTTTATGTAAATGTTTGTCGGAAATACCTATTTCTGGTTTCATTGTATGGTTGTTGAAGTGTAATTCAAATGGTACTGATACGGTTATGCTAATGATGTTGAATTTTGAATGTTGGATTTAAGTACTCCAACATATTTAATCACTGAAAACGGTTTCGTCTGCTTTGATGCACCAAAGTAATTCTTTCACTAATGTTTCTGTCAATTCATCTGCTTCCGATTTGTTACTTGGTACACCCAAATGGTTGTAAGCACTCATAACGTTGGCTACGTTAAAGGTTTCGGTAATAGTCCATGCTTTCATTTTCCAAAGGGTAAATTGTAGAGTCATCAAGGCTTGTACTCCTCCGTGAGCCCCTACCGAAGCGGTTACGATGGCAACAGGTTTGTGTCGCCATTCTTCGTATAGCAAATCAATTGCATTTTTTAAACTCGCTGGAATGCCTCCGTTATACTCAGGTGTAACGATGATAACTCCTTCGGAAGCGTTGATTTTACTGGCAAATTCAAGAGCTTCAAAACTAGGACTTTGCTGGTATTTCAAGCGTTCATCGAAAATCGGAAAGTTGCATTTTTGCAAATCAACAATTTCAGCATCAGCCAAAAGATTGTCCACTAAAAATTTTTCAAGATATAAAGCTACCCGATGACTATTACGGTCTGGGCGAACGCTCGATGAAATAATGACGATTTTGGGCATGACTGAGTTTGTTAAACATAAAATAGAAACGAGTGATTAATCGAACCGTATTATAACACCGCTAACTCATTCGCTAGACTAGAAACACCAGGGGCATTCCAAGCGATACGAGCGGCTTCATCTCGGTCATACCACGACGTAACCGAACCAGTCAAGGTTACTTTTTTTCCGTTTACCTGTACTACAATGTTTTTATCGTCAATAAATCGGTTGCGGTGTAGTGCGTTTGCAATATCGTGCTGCTCAATGTCGTCGGCAGGTTGAGGATTAATCGTGATTTTATTACTGATTCCTCTGATACCCGTTAGGTTTCTGATGGCTACACCTGCGGCTTCACGCTGATAGTTCCACTGCTGCTCGCCTTCTAAAGTAACCCAGCCGTCTTCTACCTTCACTTGTATCGTATCATTGGTGATGTCTCTGTGCCAAACAAAGGCGTTTAGGACTTCTTTGGCAATATCATTGTCTGTTTTTTTACCATATTTATCGTTAAAGATAATTTTGATACCCTCGACAATTGCCTTTACTCCTCTAACCGCCTTTGTTGCGTTTTCGGCTTCTAATTTCTTGGCATAACTATCTACTGACCCCGATAAGGTAACAACTCCATCGTTGACTGCTACCCCGATTTCAGCTGCGTTTAATAGGGGTTCCCACTTAATCGCATTTTGAACATCGGCTTGAATTTGTTCACTTGTATGGGGCAATGTTTCTGAATTAGTCATGTGCTTGAATGTCCATTTGTAATAGCATTATTACCTTACAAAGGTCACCTTTTGTTCATCAGCAAGTGTTACATAACCTTTTCGAAAACTTATAAAATTCACACAATCAGGTTGTTAAAGTAATGATGTAAAATATTGTATTTAATAGTCTAGCTATCAATTTTTATAAGAAACATCAATTGTTTTTTTATGTAAAGTCTCACTTATAAGTACATTAAATCCAACATTTAAAATTCATAATTTTGCATTATTACCTACATCCGTTCCATGTACCAACCTAATTGTTTTTTGATATTCTGATACTTGAAAATTAGGTCAATGATGCTTTTTAACCGTAAAAAAGACGTTTCACTTTTCACGACATAATCGCTCGCTCCGTGGTGCATACAGTCAACAGCTACCTCAATTTTATCTTGAGACGATAAGATAATTACGGGTATTTTCAAATCGTATTTTTTGATTTGATCCAGTGTTTTCATCCCATTCATTGCCTCTTTTTCAATACCATCTAGGTAATAATCTAAGATTATAATTGCTGGATTTTGGAAAATATTTTTCATACAACTTTCTCCCGTAGAGAAGGTTACTACTTCAAAATCGCTTTGTTGTATGAAATCTATTTCTAACGATTTCAGAAATAGTGCATCGTCATCGACCAGAAAGAGGGTCATTTTTTGATTGTCGTTCATTATTTGTGGTTGTTAGTTTTTCTAATTCTTCTTTTAACTCTTCACAGGCCTGTCCACAGGCATTTTCAAGCTGATATACCAAGTCATGAATCTCTACGGAAAGCTGTTGTGAAACGGCATATTCCTGTACCTGTCTTGCCATTTTCTCATAGTTTGACTTGATTCCCATAATGGCAAATGAAGGAATCATTTTATGAACGGCACTTCCCAGCGTAACCCAATCTTTGTCCCTTAAACTCTGTTTCATGGACAAAATAAGCGGTGGCGTTTGGGCTAAGTATAAACTAATCATTTCCTTAATCAAGATAGGGTTTGCCTTAGTTCGGTGAATAAGATAGCTCAAATCGGTATATTTTATTTTCTCCGTAATTAGCTCCTTTTCTGGCACAAAGTTTTTTACTAGGCCAACGATTTTACTGTATAAAAAACGGTCATCGACAGGTTTTGCAATGTAGTCATTCATGCCAACTTCTTTACATTTCGCTAAATCAACCGTCGTCACATCTGCGGTAAGTGCAATGATAGGAATCGTTAATTTCAAGTCGTTTCTAATATATTTTGTAGCCTCAAATCCATTCATTTCAGGCATTTGTAAATCCATTAAAATAATGTCATACGATTCTATCGCTAGTTTTTCAATGGCTAATTTTCCATTAGAAACAATATCGCAATAAAAACCAAAATCATCCAACAGTGTCCTCATCAACAACTGATTCAGGGCCATGTCTTCCACTACCAACACCCGTACGTTCTTAATTTCCGTGTCGTCTTCCATGATTTCGTCAATCACTTCGGTCATGCCATCGGTTTTCAGGAAACTCAAAGTAAAACTAAACCTCGACCCTACATTTGGTTCACTTTCTACACGAATTGTTCCCCCTTGAGGCTCGACTAATTGCTTGACGATGGACAGTCCCAAACCTGTACCTCCAAAAATCCGTGAAGTTTCGCTAGAGGCTTGTTGAAAGTTATCAAAAATCCGTTCCATTTTACTCGCTGCAATACCAATACCCGTATCTTTTACCGAAAATTCGATGGTTACTTTCTCTTCATCCTCTTCTACTTGTCGAATGCTCACGGTAATTGTTCCTGTAGAGGTAAATTTGACCGCATTACTCACCAAATTAAGGATAATTTGATGGAGTCTTACGGGATCACCTAAGAGGACTTCAGGAATACGGGTGTCGTACTCTTTGACTAAACGAAGGTTCTTTTCTTGAATTTTAGTTTCAAACAAATGCAACATTGAAGCGATCGAAGAAGCCAATTTAAAAGGAATTTTTTCGAAAGACATTTTTCCTGCATCTACCTTTGCCAAATCTAAAATATCGTTAATCAGCACAATGAGGGCATCGCCACTCATTTTAATCGCATTCAAATATTCCAGTTGTTTTGCTGACAATTCCGTTTTTAGTAAGACTTTCGTAAACCCAATAATGGCATTCATGGGCGTACGGATTTCATGACTCATGTTAGAGAGAAATTGCTGTTTGGATTTCACTGCTTCTTCTGCCTTAGACTGAGCTTCTTCTGCAAAAGACGTAGCTAATTCGGCGTGTTCTTTTGCTTCATTGATTTCTTGTTCGATTCTTTTTTGCTCTGTAATATCAGACCGAATAGCAACGTACTGATAGGGAATGCCTTCAATATCTAAAAATGGTACAATGGTGGTTAGAACCCAGTAAAAAGTGCCATCTTTCGCTTTATTCTTCATTTCTGATTTCCATATTTTTCCTGATGAAATGGTTTCCCATAAATTTGTCATAAATAGTTTTGAATGAAAACCTGAGCTTGTTACAAGGTGCGTATTTCCAACCAATTCAGATGCAGTATATTGTGATATTTTACAAAAATTATCGTTAACAAATTTTATAACTCCATACTTATCAGTTACTTCTACGATAGAAGACGCATCAAGAGCATATTTATAATCAGATAACTCCTTTAATGTTTTTTGGAGAATGTACTCTTTTTCACGTTGCTCTGTAATGTCTCTTGCTACCACAACCGCCCCTAGCACATTTCCATTTTCGTCCTTATAAACCGAGCCATTAAATAATACATGAGTGGGTTTATGATCTTTAATGGTAAGCGGATAGT
>JBMLRK010000240.1:0-1430 GCA_049241065.1 Spirosomataceae bacterium | reverse complement strand
TTATATATTCTTGAATTTTTTGTTACTTTTTGTTTCAAGACAAAAAGTAAGGCTAGGAATTAATCAAAGAATAGTATTTTATTGAAAGTTTAAACAGCTTCATAAGTAAAATTTGAATAGACCAACTGTTTTTCAATCCTTCTTGTAGTATTAATCCAAAATCAAACTTATCATCTAATCCATTTGAAAATGCAAAAAAACAATTCTAAGGTCTTAACAGCTTGGACGATGTACGACTGGGCTAATTCGGTTCATTCCTTGACCATTACATCCGCTATTTTTCCGATTTATTATCCTGCGGCGGCTATCATGCTGGGTTCAAAAAGTAAAACGCTTGATTTCTTTGGCTTTCAACTCGAAAATACGGTGTTGTATTCCTACACGATTTCAGTGGCTTTTTTGTTATTAGCTTTTTCTGTTCCCTTAGTTTCTGCTATTTCAGATTATACAGGCAAGAAAAAAGCCTTTATGAAAATGTATTGCTATTTGGGTTCTATCAGTTGTATGTTGTTGTACTTCTTTGAGGAGGGAAGTTATTATTTAGGAACGTTCGCCTTCTTGTTTTCGATTGTAGGTTGGGGGGGAAGTATCGTTTTTTACAATTCCTATATGCCCGAAATTGCTACGGAAGACCGATTCGATTCCTTGAGTGCCAGAGGTTTTTCGATGGGTTACATTGGTAGTGTTTTGCTATTGATTCAGAATTTAACGATGGTCTTAAAACCAGAATGGTATGGGGGAATTACAGGAGGACAAGCCTCTCGAATTTCGTTTTTGTCGGTAGGGCTTTGGTGGATTTTATTTGCTCAAATCCCTTTCCATTATTTACCAGAAACGCAGAAGGAACGCAAAACAGGAGGGAAGTGGCTCTTAAATGGCTTTAAAGAGTTGAAAAAAGTCTTTCATGAATTACAGGGATTACCCAATACGAAGCAGTTTTTGATGTCCTTTTTCTTTTATAACATGGGGGCTCAGACGGTGATGTATTTGGGTGCTTTGTTCGGAAGTAAAGAACTAAAACTACCTGACGATGCTCTGATTATTACGGTTTTATTAATCAATTTGGTAGCGATTCCTGGCGGTATTTTATGTGCTAGGTTATCGAATAAAATCGGTAATGTGAAAGCCCTTTCAGCGATTGTATTGATTTGGATTGTGATTTGTATTGGAGCGTATTTTGTCTATACCCAGATGGAATTCTATGTCTTAGCAACAGGAATTGGTTTTGTGATGGGTGGTATTCAATCGCTTTCTCGTTCAACGTATGCCAAGTTAGTGCCTGAAAATACACACGACTCGGCTTCGTATTTTAGCTTTTATGATGTCTGTGATCGTCTTTCAACGGTTTTTGGAACGTTTATGTTTGGCTTGGTCAACCAGATTACGGGAAGTATGCGTTTGAGTGTTTTGTTTTTAACCTTGATTTTTGC
>JBMLRK010000239.1:0-10990 GCA_049241065.1 Spirosomataceae bacterium | reverse complement strand
TAAATAATTTCACATCAAACTAAAAATATATGTTTATTTTAGAAGCTAATAAAGTGTATCCTAAAACGTTAGAGTCAAAAGCTCTTATTCGTTTTCAAGACTGTGACCCACTTTGTCACTTAAACAATGCCAAATATTTTGATTATTTCTTTAACGCAAGAGAAGATCAGGTTGCAGAAATTTACCAGTTTGATTACAACGATTACTTCATGCACAATCAGACTTCGTGGGTAGTGTATAATCATCAAATTGCCTATTTAAGCTCGGCAAAAGTGAGTGAATGGGTAGCAATTATGTCATCAAATATTTATTATAATGACGATACCATTGTTACGGAATATGTGATGACGGATATTGAGAAGCACTATTTGAAGGCAGTCCTTTGGACAACTTCAAAATATATTGATATAAAAACAGGAAAGAAAACGCCTCACCAACCAGAAGTAGCTAATTTCTTGGAAAAGATTACGATTGACGGGGTGAATTTTGAACAAATAGATTTTAATGCTCGTATCAAAATTATCAAGCAAGAATTAAAAGACGGAACATATTTTCAATAAGCGATGAAACGATTAAACAGTTTAATGATTGGTCTTTTACTATTCGTAGGAGTAGGTTCTTCGTTTGCTCAGGAAGCACAAGATAAAGTGAGTATTCTGACAATCGAACGTGAGCAACTCTATCGTGCTTATCAGGATGCTGATAGCCAAATGAGTGGTATTTTAGGAAATCGTACGAAGGATGATTTGCAACAAACCATCGACGCTCTAAGAGCGATTATTGACAAAGACAACGAAATTTTAGAAGAAATTGCCAATAGCAACGCCAAAGATCGTTCGGAGTTCACGGATAAGTACAATGATTTGATTCAACAAAATAATGACCTAACTCAGAAAAATAAGGAGTTAATGGAATTGAATCAGCGGACAGCAGGTTTCTCTAAAGAAAGTCATGTTATTTTAGAAGATGCTCAACAACGAGAATTTCTATATATTGCTCTTGCTGGTTTTATGGGTATTTTGTTCCTAATTTATCTTACAAAATATTCAACATTGAAAAATAAGGTAAAAAGCCAGCAGAACGGTGCTAATTATCCATCAGAATCTTAGAATATTTTACTCCATGCAAAACGAATGAGCAGGAGTAATCCAATAAACGCAATAGCAATGTAGTGAAAGGGGATATAGGTGACAGCGTAAATCCGCATACGGTCAATAAACCACATGATTCCCATTCCTGCTGCAATAATGGTCATAAAACTCGGAAGCTTGCCAAAATGAGGAATAAACTCAAATGGCATGCTTTTTTTTATGATGATTAAGCTAATCGCCATGGTTAAAATGGGTAAAAACTGAACAACCAAATTGGCTGTCCACACGCTTTGACGTTCAAATAAGAAGAGATAGGTATTGAGTGTAATGGCAAAAATCCCTGGAATACAAGCTAAATACGCCAAAATACTATAGGCATATTTACTAATTGATGTATCAGGTGAAATACTTCGGTCTTGCCAAAGACTGACAACAAAAACTAATAGAGGAATACTGAGTAAAAACCATACTAATCCGAGTGGATGCTGATTAATGTAGTTGAATAAATCTTGTAATGTCATTGTTGCAGAATTAATACCTGAATAACTACTGTTTAAGAGTTATTAAGTTACGTATTAACTCTATATTTTGGATATAAATGATGTTTTTTTTGTGTTTTCAGTTTTATTTATCGTCGAAACGGCTTCTAGCTTGACGTAGATTTTAACGTTAACAACCTCTGCAATTTTAGTAAAGACTAAGGTAGGGACTTTAATATTAAAATCTTTAACCGTGATAGGAAACGAAGATTCGAATATAACCGTATTTCTGTTCGGGTCGTTAATAATTTTTCCCTCAATAATTTCCATTTTACTGACTCCATGAATTGTCAAAACTCCTGAAATACTGGCTGTTGTATTAAAGGGAGTACTCCAGTTTAATACCCTAGTTAGATTTCCTGTGAATGTAGCTTGTGGATATTTATCACTTTCGAGGTAATTTTCATTAAAGTGTTCCTGCATTAATTTATTCGGAAACTCAAAGCTAGTCATGTTGATTTTGACAGCAATTTCTTTGTGTTCAATATCGACAACTGCCTTCGCTTTGGTAGAAGTAGCCGTAATATTCTCAAGAAGTGCTTCTGAAAAGAAGGTAATTTTGCTTTCTTTTGAACGAAGTAGTTGTCCAATTCCCCAGTAGCTTTGGGTGAAAAGGAAGATTAGTAGGATTAACTTTTTCATAAATATTAGTGGTGTTTAAAATCCTCCCTAAAATAGTAGCTATTCTAGGGAGAAGGGGGAAACTAACTGCTTAATCTACAGGCGGATACTTATTATAGGGGGAAGTCAAACAAAATAAGGATCTATAGAAATGTTTTTAATTTTTCACTTTATATTGATTACGATATTTTTTTCCTAGCCCGAAGGTTCTTCCAAGGTTAAAACCAAAGTGAATTCCTCCGTCAGCCCATGAGTCTGTTGTTTCTGTGATAAATTGTTTTTCTACCATTCCAACTGAATTGGTAAAGTGTAGTGAAAAAACGTGTCCACCCGTTTCTATATCAAAACCAAATGATAACGCATTTTTGTAGGTACTAGCTAATTGGTTAGGTGCAACGTAATAATATTCGCCAATAAGTGCTGTGCGTTTGGTTATTTTATAACGTCCGCCAATTCCCAGAGCAATAACATCGTTTGTCTCACCGATTACATTTGTTCTATTTCTATGTACCCAAGTTGGCATGATTTGTAATGAGAGCTTCTCACTGAATTTTCTAGCGATTAACGCCTGACTCGCATAGCTATACTTGGATGAAGCACTACGATTTTCTGAAGCTGGGTATTGTAAAAAATCAGCAAATCCCTCTCCTAATAACGTTACGCTAATCGGACTACCTCCTGAAATTTTCTGTGTAACTAGCTTATACTTAGTATAAACGTTAACCATTTTTTGAACAGAACTTCTACCGATGCCAACCATCCATCGGTCATTTATTCCATAATCAAATCCCATATAAACATAACCTTGGTCTAGTCCAAAGAACTGATCAATACCTGTATTGATTGTGCCAAAACGGTGCGAAATCCGATAGTCTAAATGATGTGCAGGTGTGGTTTCTATCGACTGTCCACTGATAATTCGAGTCGATTTAAACGTTCCATGAACGGCCTCTGGTGCGTCGTCGTCTGGTATAAGCTTTAACAAATCATCCTGTCCATAGACGGATTGAAAGAAGCTTAATATAATAATTGTAAGGGTATATATCTTTTTCATTGCTTTGTGTGGCGTATTAATGGAATGTTTCGAATTAATTATGCTTCAAAAACTCTGACCTTTAACGAACTAAGTAAACTCGTCTGATACTGAGTTAGAGGAGCTTGAGCTGGTGACTGTTTTACTTTACCAGTCAGTTCGAAGCGAGAGCCATGATTAGAACAGAAAATATCATCTGTAGCTGGTTTATACTCAACCGTTGTGCCTTGATGGGTGCATACTTTAGAAAGAGCTACGAATGAACCTGTCATAGAACGAACAACAATAATATTGTCGAAATACAAGAACCCTCCATTCGTTAATAATGCACTATTGGCACTCAGAGATAGATCTATCGTAAAATCTACTTTTCCACCAGAGCCTGTTGTAGGAGCTGAACTTGAATTTGATGGCATGGGCTCTTCTTTCGTACACGAAGTAAGTGTTCCCATGCAATACAGTGCCATTACTGCACTGCTTCCTAAGCTTAAACTGCGAATAAATTCTGAACGTTTCATCTGATTTGTCGTTTATTTAATCAGACTTACGCAGGGAGAGAGAGATTGGATTGGTCTAACTAAAAAAAGCTCATAATCAGAAGATTATGAGCTCTTAAATATGATTTATCACTGAAAATTACAATGATGTCAAATCAAAACTTTCCATAAATGCAGTCGTAAATTGACCAGATTTAAAGATTTCGTCGTCCATTAATTTGATGTGGAATGGAATCGTTGTTTTGATACCATCAATAACAAATTCTTGTAATGCACGCTTCATACGAAGTAATACTTCTTCACGGCTCTGACCAGATACGATTACTTTCGCAATCATAGAGTCATAGTTTGGTGGAATAGTATAACCAGCATAAACATGGCTATCAATACGTACTCCGTGGCCACCAGGAAGATGTAAGTTGGTAATTTTCCCTGGAGATGGACGGAATCCATTTGCAGGATCTTCTGCATTGATACGACACTCCAATGAATATAATTTCGGATAGTAGTTTTGTCCAGAAATTGGAATACCTGCTGCTACCTTGATTTGTTCTTTAATTAAGTCGAAATCGGTTACTTCTTCCGTAATTGGATGTTCTACTTGGATACGAGTATTCATTTCCATGAAGTAGAAATCGCCATGCTTGTCAACCAAGAACTCAATCGTTCCAGCTCCTTCATACTTGATGGCAGCAGCTCCTTTTACAGCAGCTTCTCCCATTTTTTCACGTAATTCAGGTGTTAAAGCAGGTGAAGGGGTTTCTTCACATAACTTTTGGTGACGACGTTGAATCGAGCAGTCACGTTCAGATAAGTGACACACCGTTCCGTAGCTATCTCCAATTACTTGGATTTCGATGTGACGAGGGTCTTCAACATATTTCTCCATGTATAAACCATCGTTTCCGAAAGCCGCAGCCGATTCTGTTTTTGCATCATCCCAAAGTTTTTCGAACTCTTCTTCTTTACGGATAATACGCATACCACGACCACCACCACCAGCCGTAGCTTTGATGATAACAGGGTACTTAATTTCTTTTGCTAAAACTTTTGCTTCTTCAACCGTATCAATCAAACCTATCGAACCTGGAATTACAGGAACACCAGAGTTTTTCATGGTTTCTTTAGCCGTAGCTTTATCTCCCATCGAGTTGATTTGGTCTGCGGTAGCACCAATAAACTTGATACCATATTCAGCACAAATACGAGAAAATTCAGCATTTTCCGATAAGAAACCATAACCTGGGTGAATAGCATCTGCACCAGTTACTTCTGCCGCAGAAATAATAGCAGGAATATGTAAGTATGACTGACGGCTTGGAGGCGGTCCGATACATACCGCTTCGTCAGCAAACTTAACGTGAAGGCTTTCACGGTCAGCAGTAGAATAAACAGCTACTGTCTTAATGCCCATTTCCTTACATGTTCTGATGATTCGGAGGGCAATTTCACCTCTGTTGGCGATTAATATTTTTTTAAACATCTTTTTAGGTATAAGGTATGAGATATGAGGTATGAAATAGGAGGTAATTACCTAATAATTCATGCCTCATACCTTATACCTAAATTATTGTTCTACAACAAATAATGGTTGGTCAAATTCAACAGGAGTTGCATTTTCTACCAATACTTCAACAATACGACCAGATACTTCTGATTCGATTTCGTTGAAAAGTTTCATTGCTTCGATAATACAAACTGTTTTGCCTTTTGTTACTTCCGAACCTACTTCAACGAAAGAAGGGTTATTTGGATTACCCGAACGGTAGAATGTACCAATCATTGGTGATTTGATTGTCACACGGTTGCTTGCTACTGGTGCAGGAGCTGCTGCAACTGGTGCTGCTGCTGGGGCAGGAGCCGCTACTGCTGGTGCTGCCACTGCTACTGGAGCTGCTGCAACCACTTGTTGAACTACTGGAGCTGCACCAAAACGTTTGATAGCTAATTTAAGCTCTGATGTTTCGATGTTTACTTCATCTAAACCAGACTGTGCAATAAAATCAATTAGTTTCTGAATTTCTTTCGTTTCCATTGTGAAGGGATGGTTATTTTAGTTTTTAGGTAATACTCCTATGGTCGTTGCAAACCTTGTATGTCTATTTAACTCGCTCAACGTATTCGTAAGTACGAGTATCTACTTTAATCTTTTCGTCTGTTTGAATAAACAAAGGAACAGTAATCGTAGCACCAGTTTCTACGGTAGCTGGTTTTTTCGGAGAGTTAGCAGTGTCACCCTTAATGCCTGGTTCTGTGTAAGTTACTACTAACTCAACAAACAAAGGCATATCACACGAAATAGGTAAGTCTGTTTCTGTGTTGATTAATATTTCAACTTCTAAACCTTCTTTCATTAAATCAGCTCCTTCAACCATTGCTTTATCAAGGGTGATTTGTTCGAACGTTTCATTATCCATAAAGGTATAACCAAACTCTTCTGCATAAAGGTATTGGAATACACGACGCTCAACACGTACTGGGAAAATATTTACCCCAGAGTTGAAAGTATTGTCAATCACTTTACCCGTTGTCAATGACTTCAATTTTGTTCTTACAAACGCAGGACCTTTCCCTGGTTTCACATGTAAGAATTCAGTAATTGAAAATAAGTCATTGTTAAATTTAATAACTAAACCGTTTTTAATATCTGCCGTAGTTGCCATTGTTTTTGAAAATTGGTAGCATTATGTTTTCATATCAGTAATTGCATCATTAAGGTTATATCGTTAAAACCTGCATTCAGCTAACTATTTTATGAGCGTCGAATACTACTTTTTTTTAATAATTATTTTTCAGTCTGCAAAGGTAATAAAAAAGCAGTAAACACCTTGCTTCTTGCAAGTTATCTACTGCTTTCAATTAATATGCCCATTTTAGATAAACGCTACCCCATGTAAAGCCACCACCAAAAGCAGCTAATACAAGGTTATCTCCTTTTTTCAATTGAGATTCATAATCCCAAAGGCATAAAGGAATAGTTGCTGCGGTAGTATTACCGTATTTATGAATATTTAGCATCACCTTATCCGAACCAATACCCATACGATTGGCCGTTGCATCAATGATACGCTTATTTGCTTGATGTGGAACTAAAAAGGCAATATCATCACCTGTCAATTGATTGCGTTCCATAATTTCAGCCGAGGCATCCGCCATACGAGTTACCGCAAACTTATAAACAGATTGCCCTTCCTGACGGATATAGTGCATTTTGGCATCAATCGTTTCATGGGTAGGAGGGTTCACACTACCACCACCTTGTTGGATTAAGTAATTTGCTCCCGAACCATCCGATTTTAAGATAAAGTCTTGAATGCCTAGCCCTTCGGTGTTTGCTTCCAATAAAACAGCACCAGCACCGTCACCAAATAATACGCAAGTAGTACGGTCTGTATAGTCAACAATAGAGGACATTTTATCCGCTCCCACTACGATTACTTTTTTGTAGCGTCCAGCCTCAATAAACATCGCACCCGTTGTTAACGCATTGATGAAGCCCGAACACGCTGCTGCTAAATCATAAGAAGCAATATGTGGCAAGCCTACTTTATCACAAATGATATTAGCGGTAGATGGGAAGAAATGATCTGGGCTAATTGTCGCACAGATAAGTAAGTCAATTTCTTCAGGCTTTGTATTTGTTTTAGCAAGCAAACCTTTTACAGCTTCAATTGCCATTACAGAGGTACCCAAGCCTTCACCCTTCAAAATATGACGCTCTTTGATGCCTGTCCGAGAAGTAATCCATTCATCGTTTGTATCAACAATAGTACTTAATTCTTCATTGTCTAATACATAATCAGGTACATACCCAAAGACACCTGTAATTGCTGCTGTAATTTTAGTCATGTTTTTAATGGGTGAATTTTTCAATAAAAGAAGAAATCTTAATTAAGGAGTTCTTCTCTATTTTTAAGATTGTCTAAATTAATGCCTCTTTGATTTTTTCTGTAACCTTTGAGGTAACAATTTGCTGACAAAGATTAATCATATTTTTAATAGCTGTTGGCGAAGATGCCCCATGAGCTATCACTACATTTCCATTCACGCCGATAATTGGACTTCCGCCTACGGCTTCATAATTTGTTTTATCCAAAAAGTCGTTTTCCACTCCTTTGTTCTTCATGATACCATAGAGTGACTCGCCCATTTTCAATAAAATATTACCAGTAAATCCATCCGTAACAATTACATCCGCCTTACCCTTGAAAAAATCTTTTCCTTCGAGGTTGCCGATGAAGTTAATTTTAGGATTCTCCTTCATAATCTTGTAGGCTTGCTGAACAACTAAAGAACCTTTTTCTTCTTCTTCACCAATATTCATTAACCCAACTCGTGGATTCTCAATACCAGTAGTTGCTTTGCAATAGACTGAACCTAACAGACCAAATTGATCCAACATTTCTGGTTTTACATCTGCATTGGCTCCAATATCAACCATAACAGCTAAGTTACCATCAGTTTGTGGAGCAAACCCTGCAATAGCAGGACGCTGAACGCCTTCAATCGTTTTCAAGGCAAACAGAGAGCCTACCATCATTGCCCCGGTGTTACCAGCAGAGGCAAAAACATCAACTTGACCTGTTTTTAAAAGTTTAAACCCAACTCCGATGCTGGAATTGGGTTTAGCTTGCATTGCTTTAACAGGATGCTCACCCATTTCAATTACCTCGGTAGCCTCAATAATTTCAATGTTTGAACCTGTAAAATTTTCTTTATCAAGAACTGCTTGAATAGCATCTACTTGTCCAATCAATACGATGGATACGCCAGACGGTAATTCATTGGCAGCTAATACTGCTCCATTTACAATTGCACTAGGGGCGAAGTCCCCGCCCATTGCATCAACTCCTATCTTCATTTATATTTTTTTGGTTAGTACAGGGATATTTAGATGGTAAAATTAATGATTATCTGCAATTCTTTATATAAAAAGAGTTTTTAGTAATCAATAATGCCACAATCAATAAGGTACTCGCAAAAATAGCATTTTATGAAGTTGGAAACAGTAATTTTTTATTGAAACTTTCATTTTTTCATCTACTGAAGTGTGTTTTTTAACATGAAATGCTAAAAATGGGACAAAATCAGGCTGTTTTTTGAAAGAACAATCTTGAATTATGCTTGTGAAGCATAACCTTCTACTACCATTTTACCTTTGTAGTAAAGGTTTCCTTCAAATACGTGAGCACGGTGACGTAAGTGAATTTCACCAGTTGTTGGATCTACAGTGATAGTCTTTGGTGTTCCAAAGTCATGAGAACGTCTTTTATCTCTACGTGTGGTCGATATGCGTCGTTTAGGATGTGCCATTTTCTTATTTCCTTTATGTTGTTACGTTAATTCTAATAAATTGAACGAAGGGGCAACCCGCTTCGTTTTGTATAATCTAATTGTTGTTACTATTATTCTTCAAATTTTTAAGAGCTGCCCAACGTGGATCAATATATTCCTCTTTCTCGTCAGAAGCTTCTTCCTCTTCAATATCCTCTTCGTCTTCATCCTCTGAATCTGTATGAGTTGAATAAACTAAAAAGCCTTCTTCTTCGTCCTCATCCCATAAAATATCGTCGTCGTCTTCATCGTCGTCAAAATCTACTTCCATTGCTTCTTCTGTTTGGAAACGTGGATGAAGCTTTTTGATCGGAATTTGTAAGCCAATAAAATCAAATATATCTTGTGCAACATTGATTTGTTGTACATGTCTATCTAATAACATCAACTCCTCTGTTAGCTCTTCTGTATGGTCTGCAAACTTCAAAATCATACGTTGAGTAACATCGACAGGACAGTCAAATAACTCTAAACTCCTATCGCAGGTTAGTTCAACACTCCCCACAATGCGGTAATTTAACTGAATCATCGTCTCTGTCTTATCTAATGACACCGTCGCATGAAAGTGACCTTTTTCGATTAATTCTTGCTCTAAGGCTTGAAAAAAAGTATCATCTCCCTCAAACTCATGCACATAGCATTTGTTCTCAAGACGAAAAATGTCGATTCGATATTTTGATAAGATGTTCTTGTTCACTTGCTTTCTTTGAAAAGACTGCAAAATTATAAACTATTTTTTAAAAAGACAAGTGTTTGGCTTATAATAGTTTGTAAGTTTGTATGGAGGTCTAGCTAGTCCTAAATTAGATACTGCTATTTCTGTATAGTAGCTAATTTTATCAACTTCACTGTAAGCGAGTGTTGATAACGTACTATAATTACTGTAAATCCGTTTATCAATCTCAAGACGAAGCGTCAAGGCATGTTTTTTGCTGTATTCCTGTGAATGGGCTTTCCTCTTGAAACTACTTTATATATTATCAGGCTTAAAATGACAATAAATCTACTAAAAACAAACCGTATCTTCTTATCAACCTTTTTCTTAATCTGGATAGTTACTTTTGTTTGGGTTACAACAGAACCTAAATTCAACCAGATGGAATGGATCAATAGCCACAATAGCTCATGGGCAGATACGTTCTTTTGGTTAGCAACCCAATTAGGGGAAGGAGGTTTTTTTGTATTGGTAATCATACTATGTCTTTTCATTAAAATAGAGTATTCGGCGATGTTTGCCTTAGCTTTTATAATTAGTACGATTATATCACAAGGGCTGAAACTATTATTTCATACGCCAAGACCATTGGCTTTCTTTGAAAAGTTAAATCATCCTTGGCATTTTGTGGATGGTATAGAAGTTCATATTGCCAATAGTTTTCCTTCTGGACATACTACTACTGCTTTTACTATCTTTACACTGATAGCCTTTATTGGTGCTAATAAAAAGATAAGCCCAATTTGGGTACTGGTCGCTTCCTTGACAGGTTATTCTCGTAGTTATTTGTTTCAACATTTTCCTGAAGATGTTCTTGGAGGGGCGATAGTTGGTCTTTTGAGTAGCATACTCGCTTATAATTGGATAAAAAGCCATCCTAAAGAGGTGTACGCCAAAGCTCTTTTACGAAAAATAGGAAATAGCTAATTCCAAAATAGGATATAATTTGGAATTATGTTACTCATTCTAAATACTTGTTGCTTGAATATGAGTGGATTAATCCGAATTTTCTATCTTTGTTTTTAGAGAACTTTTTTGTACTATTAAGTATTAAGACACATTTGTTTTAAGAATCATATATCAATATAGTCGAACCTGTTTAAACTTTCGTAGAACCACTGGCGTAAGCAATGAATATATACTGTTTGAGCGCAGCGAGG
>JBMLRK010000238.1:0-3044 GCA_049241065.1 Spirosomataceae bacterium | reverse complement strand
CTCTGTGGTAACAGTCGCTACGGTAAAAGGATACTATCAATTTATTCTTTACCATTACTCACATACTCAACTACCAATATTTTATCAGAAAGACAAACATCTGTATCAACTAATTTTACATGAGTACTTCTGTTCAATTGATGGAAGATTCCTAAATGGTTAAGCTCTTGATGTAATTTTCTTCTGAAATGTGCTTCGCTACTTTACTGCTGTACAGAAAGAAATACCAAACGACAAACCCCATGCTTCCCAGAAAAACGATGCTTAGTAAGACGGTCACGAAGATATTATTGGCTGCAAAACCTGCTTTGCCTAAGTGCGTAACGTAGCTTTCAAAAAAGGCAGCAAGAATCGTAAATGGGATTGTTCCGATATAGATTTTAGCACTTTCAAACATCCCTTTTATCCCTGCTTGCTTACGTGTCAGCGTATTAGGAAATAGGAAACTCATCCCCAAAATTAGCCCAGCCATACATTCAAGAATTAGCCCCATCAGCTCTAATGTACCGTGAAGCATGATTACCGAAATGGCTTGAATCCCTAGTTTATGTTTAAAAAACATGGCCATGAAAGACCCAAACATCAGACCGTTTTTGAAGGTATGGTAAATCGTACCTAATCCTAGAAAAACTCCTGACATATAGACTAATAAACCCACCAAGAGGTTATTGGCAAAAATGCGGATAAACATCATCAAAGGCCCTTGCGACTCATAAACCCCAAAAGGAATTCCTTTCCGAATATTATCTTCGGTCATTTGTACATAGCCTTTCCCTAGCACCGATTCGATGAAGGTTGGTTCTAAAAACGAACAAACGTAACCCAAAACAGTGAACGTGGAGAAGAGCGAAAAAGCGAGCCACAGGATTTTTTTATTATGACCAACAATTAACGGAAAATCAATTTTCCAAAAATCTAAAATCGGACTTTTATCTTGACCTATAAAAATGGATTTATAGACTCTTGCCGCCAAAAAGTTTAAGTATTGAGTCAGTGAACTGTGAGGATAATGGGTTTGTGTATAGGACAAATCATTGACCAAATCAATAAAATCAGAAGCGATGTCATCGGGATCTTCTTTTTCATAGTTTTCAATATCATTCCAGCGGTGCTTGTTTTTGTCGATAAAAGCGGCTTCTCTCATAGAAAAAAATAAATGTAGGTTTAACTGCTTGTAATATTACTTTTTTTTCGATAAAATTACAACATGAAAACAATAAATGTTCAGACCTTTTTAAACATAGATTTAGCTTTTGAAATTGCACCTGTTGGTCGCCGCTTTGGGGCATACTTTATCGACTGGGGAATTAAATGGGCTTATGCACTCTTTATCTCGTCGATAATGAATCTCTCTATTTTTGAAAACCTATCCATGTTTTCCATTTTTATTTTTGCTCCCTTTTATCTCTACTCTTTTTTACTAGAATGGCTCAACAAAGGACAAACGGTTGGTAAGATGATATTGGGTATCAAAGTAATTGGACTTGATGGAAACCCACCAACGGCAAGCCAATGTGGCATTCGCTGGATGTTTTTACTAGCCGATGCGTATTTAGTTGCGTTACTCACAACCATCGACCCCTTATTTGTTTCATTGATTTTATTTAGCCCAATTGTTGGCTGCATCATTATTACCCAAACACCTAAAAACCAACGACTTGGAGATATTGCCGCTCAGACAATTATTGTACAAGCTAAAGAAACAGAATACAGTATTTATGATACCATTTATGCGTATTCAGTAAGTGCAAAAAGAGAATATGAGGTCGTATTCCCGACAGTGATTCGTTTGTCTGATAAAGACATGACCATTGTAAAAACCTTACTAGAAAAATCTGAAATAGAAATTAATTATGAATTAGCCCACAAACTAGCCAGCCATATCAAAAAAGTCCTTTCTATAGAAAGTAGTTTAGATGACTACCAATTTCTCAAAAAGTTATTGGAAGATTATAATTATTTATCGTTAACTTAAATGGTGAGTTATGACAAATGGCTATCGTATGTTAATACGTTGTGCCTGTTTTCCTTTACAAACTTGATGCCTTTCAGTATAACAGCATTGGCGTAAACATATAACACTATTATCTCTACCAAAAAGGAGACCAGCAACCTTTCAAACGGGGCGAAACCGAAAAGCCTTATGAGTAGGAAATTACTATCTAATTTAACCAACTATGTTCAATTACTATTTAGAAGTATTAAAAAAGTATACACTTTTTAAAGGCCGTTCAAGAAGAAGCGAGTATTGGTATTATACCCTAATGAATGTGATTATATCAGTACTTATATCAGCAATATTTGGATTAACGCTAAGTATGAAAACGGCTAGTATTATTCAAAATATCTATTCTATCGCAACACTTGTTCCATCACTTGCTGTTGGTGCTCGCAGAATGCACGATGTAGGTAAAAGTGGTTGGTATTATATTATCCCTTTTTATAATCTATATCTGGCGTGTCAAGATAGTCAGTTTGGAGAAAATGGTTATGGACCAAATCCAAAAGGGATTGGCAATCAAGAAACTGACAACGATTTAATTCAAAGCATTGGTCAATAAACATCAGAAACTATGTTCAATTACTATTTAGAAGTATTAAAAAAGTACGCAACCTTTACTGGGCGTTCAAGACGAAGTGAGTACTGGTATTATACCTTAGTCACTACGATTATCAGTGCAGCATTGGGCATTTTTGGTGATTTTGGCACATACCTATCCATTGTCTATGCCCTCGCTACTTTTATCCCAGGAATAGCGGTAAGTGTGCGTCGTTTGCATGATATTGGCAAAACAGGGAAATACATTTTCGTTATTTTAATTCCATTTATAGGTGCTGTTTGGTTACTGATCTTGTTCTGTGAGGATAGTCAGTATGGCCCTAATAAATACGGTGCGAATCCAAAAGGACTCGGAAATTTTGAATCAGATGATAATTTAATTCAAAGCATTGGTCAATAAAAAATGAAGGCTTTCTCGATGGAGAAAGCCTTTTCCATTAACCTACCAGTTCATGTGTTTGTTGCAAACGACTGTAATCGCTAT
>JBMLRK010000237.1:0-6597 GCA_049241065.1 Spirosomataceae bacterium | reverse complement strand
AAAAATATTTTAGAAGGCGGTAAAAAACCTATAAGGTTTTGAAAACAGGAACCAACAATATTCCTGATTTTAGGAGTAACGCAAATACGCTCTTTTACATAAAAAATAAATCGTTCAAAGCTCCTTAATAATCATTTTATCTCACAAGGAAACCTAATGTTACAATTCATCGTTCCTTAAACATACCTTCTGTCAAATCAAAATACTACCAATGAAGATACTTATCCCTTATCTCAAGCAGCACAAATTAACCATTGTGCTTGCTCTTTTCTTAGCGGTTATCAATCAGGTGTTCTCTTTACTTGACCCCTTGATTTTTAGACATATTATCGACGATGTTGCCGTCAAATTCAATTTTAAAGAACAACCGTTCTCTGTTTTCCTTCATGCCTTATTGCCTTTGTTGGGAGCTTCGGTGGGAGTTGCTTTTATTTCAAGGGTTGCTAAAAACTTCCAAGATTATTTTATCAGCACAGTTACCCAACGCATTGGAGCAAAATTGTACTCCGACGGGATTCGTCATTCCTTAGAATTGCCTTATGAGGTATTTGAGGATCAACGTTCGGGAGAAACTTTGGGTAAACTTCAAAAAGTACGTACCGATGTGGAAAAGTTAATCTCGGTGGGTATTAATATCTTTTTCCAAAGTTCGGTAGCTTTGGTGTTCGTGACTATTTATTCGGTTTCGGTACACTGGGCAATTGTTCCTTTGTTCTTAACAATCGGGCCTTTGATTGGCTGGGTGAGTTCTAAGTTGAGTAAAAAAGTAAAAACCATTCAAGCCTCTATCGTGCGAGAATCAACGGCCTTAGCAGGTTCAACAACGGAATCTTTACGAAACATTGAATTAGTAAAATCGCTCGGTTTAGCACAACAAGAAATCAATCAGTTGAATACAACAACGGACAAAATTTTGGGTTTAGAACTCAAAAAAGTACGCTATGTTCGTAGTATGATGTTTATTCAAGGAACGAGTGTCAACCTTTTGCGAGTGGTCTTGAGCTTTGTGATGTTGTTGTTAATTTATAACGGAGAAATCACGGTCGGACAATTTTTCTCGCTAAACATTTATTCGTTCTTTATCTTTGGACCACTCCAAGAAATGGGTAACGTAATCAATGCCTACCGAGAAGCACAGGTATCACTTCAAAACTATGAAGCTATTTTTGCGATTCCTGTAGAAGTAAAACCAGCCAACCCGTATAAAGTAACAAGTATTGACACCCTTCGTTTTGAAAACGTCGTTTTCCGCCATCAATCGGCTACAAAAAATGCCCTTCGTCATGTTTCTTTTGAAATGAAAAAAGGCGAAACCATTGCTTTTGTTGGGCCTTCGGGTTCGGGGAAAAGTACGATGGTGAAACTGTTGGTCGGACTCTATAAGCCTCAAGAGGGACAAATTTTATACAACGGACACCGTGGCGATGAAATTGATTTCGACCAACTTCGAGAAAAAATTGGTTTTGTCACGCAAGATACCCAACTCTTTTCGGGTAGCATTCGTGAAAACTTATTGTTTGTTAACCCTACGGCAACCGATGCTCAGTGTTTGGAAGTACTCCAAAAAGCCGCTTGTCAGACCCTACTCGACCGTGCAGAAAATGGCTTAGATACCCTTATTGGAGAAGGAGGCGTGAAAGTTTCGGGAGGTGAAAAGCAACGTTTGAGTATTGCTAGAGCCTTGTTACGTAATCCGAATTTGTTGGTATTTGACGAGGCGACTTCTGCCTTAGATTCATTAACCGAAGAAGAAATTTCAGAAACGATTCGTAAAGTATCAGAAGAAGGCAACGAACACCTTACTATTTTGATTGCTCACCGATTGAGCACCATCATGCACGCCGATAACATCTTTGTTTTGGAAAAAGGGAAGGTCGTAGAAAATGGTTCGCATCAAGATTTATTGACTCAAAAAGGCTTGTACTATGCCATGTGGAGACAGCAAGTAGGCGAGAAAGAAGAAGCCTAAACGCCTTAAATTCAAGGCTATTACCCGTAATACATTACTCAAAATGCCATATTTTCATTTAGCGAAATTTCGCTAAATGAAAATATGGCATTTTTTAAATAAAAATAATATTTCAAAAATGCCTACTGATTCAGAAGATTTCACTTGTAATTATCCAATTTTGAGAATAATCAACTGAATCTACTGCTTTTTACCCAAAATAATAATTGGCATAAGTAGTTATTACTAAAATTTTATTTGGAAAAATCTTGGAATTAAAAAATTAACATCTGTATATTTGTAAAGCAATGAATAAAACGATAGCGAATTTTCGCTTATAATCAGCATGTTAAACAACACTTCAATTGTAAATTTAGTCCTTCTTCTCATTCCTAATCTGGTGTGAGACAGGCTTGTATTATAGATATTCAAGAAGACCTTGCTCACTAAACAGAGAAAGGTCTTTTTTGCATTTAAGTATTTAGCATCTTAGAAATAGCTAATATTTCTTGGTAAAATATAATTTTTAAACGTAAAATATCCGAAATAAAATCATCAAAACTATGTCACAAGAATTAAACAAATTCAGCCGTACCCTGACGCAAGAAGTTACGAACCCTGCCGCCAAAGCCATGCTATACGGAATCGGTCTTACAACCGAAGATATGCAAAAAGCTCAAATCGGTATTGCGAGTACAGGTTACGAAGGAAATACCTGTAATATGCACTTAAACGGACTTTCGGTGCATGTGAAAAAGGGAATCCAAGAAAACGGCATGGTGGGTTTAATTTTCCATACAATCGGGGTTTCTGACGGGATGACCAACGGAAATAACGGGATGTCTTATTCATTACCTTCTCGTGATTTAATTGCCGATTCAATCGAAAACGTAGTGGGAGCTCAATGGTACGACGGAGTTATTGCCGTAGTAGGTTGTGATAAAAATATGCCTGGTGCCATGATGGCAATTGCTCGTTTGAACCGCCCTGCTATGTTGGTATATGGTGGAACAATTCGTTCAGGAGAATATAAAGGTCAAAAATTAGACATCGTTTCAGCTTTTGAAGCGTTAGGTAAAAAATTCGCAGGAAATATCTCTGACGAAGATTACGAAGGAGTAATCAAAAATGCCATCCCAGGGGCAGGTGCTTGTGGCGGTATGTACACCGCAAATACCATGGCTTCGTCGATGGAAGCAATGGGTTTGACCTTGCCTAACTCTTCGTCTTACCCAGCAACACACGAAGGTAAAAAAGCAGAATGTTTGGCAATCGGTGCAGCGATGAAAAATATGTTGGAGAAAAATATCTTACCTCGTGACATCATGACTCGTAAAGCATTTGAAAATGCCATGACAGTCGTAATGGCAATGGGTGGCTCTACCAACGCTGTATTGCACTATTTGGCTATCGCTCGTGCTGCTGAAGTGGACTTTACCCTAAGAGATATTCAAGTAATCTCTGACCGCACGCCTTTAATCGCTGACTTAAAACCATCTGGTAAATACTATATGGAAGATATGTTGGCAATTGGTGGCGTACCAGCGGTAATGAAATATTTATTACAAGAAGGTTTATTACACGGT
This sequence comes from Spirosomataceae bacterium, assembly GCA_049241065.1. Classification (GTDB taxonomy): domain Bacteria; phylum Bacteroidota; class Bacteroidia; order Cytophagales; family Spirosomataceae; genus JALRIJ01. The sequence goes on along the minus strand of JBMLRK010000237.1, from coordinate 3,063 downwards.
GATTGTATGACTATTACAGGTAAAACAATTGCTGAAAACTTAGCGGAAGTTCCTGCATTGGATTTCGACGCTCAAAAAATCATCGTTCCGTTATCAACACCTATCAAAGCGACAGGACACTTACAAATTTTGTATGGTAACTTAGCAATAGACGGTGCAGTAGCGAAAATCACAGGAAAAGAAGGCGAACGTTTTGAAGGCGTTGCTAAAGTATGTGAATGTGAGGAGGAGGTAATCGAAGCGCTATCAAGAGGTGAAATCGTAGAAGGACAAGTAGTAGTTATTCGTAACGAAGGACCAAAAGGTGGACCGGGTATGCCAGAAATGTTGAAGCCAACTTCGGCAGTAATGGGTGCTGGTTTGGGTAACAAAGTTGCGATGATTACCGACGGACGTTTCTCTGGTGGTACGCATGGTTTTGTAGTAGGTCACGTATCTCCAGAAGCTCAAATGGGCGGAACAATTGGTTTAGTGAAAGACGGTGACTTAATTACGATTGATTCAGCGAACAACATTTTACACTTACACGTTTCTGACGAAGAATTGGCAGAACGTCGTAAAGAATGGAAACCAATCGAATCGCCATTCAAACAAGGTGTTTTACGCAAATACGTGAAAAACGTAAGCTCTGCAAGCCAAGGTTGTGTAACCGATTTATAAGCTAGTGATTTCTTGTCTCATACAGCTTGTATGAGACAAGAAATTTTGAATACAAAATATCTAACAAACCATGCAAACAAGCCTTCAACAAGCACTAGAGCAACTCGCACAATCAGATCAACCTTTTGTTGAAATGATGAAACATGGCTCAATGTCTGTTGAATTGTATGTTCCGCAAAAAGTTGATTTACAAGAGCCTCATCAGCAAGATGAACTGTATGTGGTTATTTCTGGAGAAGGAACTTTTATCAATGGAGATACGAGTAAGCCTTTTCAAGCAGGAGATGTACTGTTTGTACCTGCGGGTGTAGTGCATCGTTTTGAAGATTTTAGTGATGACTTTAAAGTATGGGTCATTTTCTACGGAAATATAGGTGGCGAATAGATATAAAACACTTGTAACAAAACTATGGAATTAAGTACGATTCAAGATAAAATTTATGAAATAAGAAGCCAGAAAGTCATGTTGTCTCAAGACTTAGCTGCTCTTTATGAAGTAGAAACGAAAGTATTAAACCAAGCAGTAGCTCGGAACAGCAATAGATTTCCCGAAGATTTCATGTTTCAGTTATCGGATGAGGAAACAAAATTATTAAGGTCACAAATTGTGACCTTAGGAAATGTGAATATTCCACATTTTCGCTATAACCCTTATGCTTTTACAGAACAGGGTGTAGCAATGCTTTCAAGCGTATTAAAAAGCGAGAAAGCCGTTCAAGTAAATATAGCTATTTTGCGAACTTTTGTCTCCATTCGCAAGTATGCCTTTGAATTTCAAGAACTAAGAGACAAACTAGCCTTATTAGAGGCTCGATTTGACGGAGAAATTGACGATATTCACATCGTATTGAACGAATTAATCAATCCTGATAATCAACGCAAAGGAATTGGGTTTAAAAGAGACTAAGTATCAATAAACCGAATACTCGTAATAACCTTCATCAATATATGACACGCTTACTTAAACCTTTTGAGATTCTAAAGAAACAACTGCGGATACTGATACCCTTATTAGTGGCTGTACCCGTTATTATGTATTATTATTGGATTATTCAGTACTCGGTAAACTGTCCACAACTTGATGATTTTGCCGTACTATTAATGTCCGATAAACTATTGCATTCCAATTCAATTAGTGAGTTTTCTGATTATTTATTTTCGTTTCACAACGAACACAGAATTGTCATAACACGCCTGTCCTTCGTCGGACTTGCATTATTGAATAAAGGAGTTATTAATTTAAAATGGGCTATTATCGTCGGGAATTTGACCTTAATGGGCTTGTTAAGTTTGTACTATAAATCATTTCAAAAGCTCAATATTTCAACATGGTATCTATTGCCTATACCATTTTTGTTATTTCAAATGCAGTTTTTTGAAAATAGTTTTTTTGCAATGGCTTCCATTCAAAACTTAGGTGTGTGGCTATGGGCTGGACTGAGCTTTTGGTTATTGAGCAAAGAAGAAAATGGAAATATTCCAGTCAAGTATTTTGTCGCAGGTTGTTGTACAGCGTGCATTGCCATGTTAACTTCTGGAAATGGCTTATTCGTCTTTCCTTCGAGTATTGTATTACTCCTGTTAGTTAGGGCTAAAAAGCAACTATTCGTCTGGCTCATCATTTCGGCACTTGCTTGTTGGTTATATATGAAAGGCTTGTCGAATCAACAACACCTTGATTTATCGAAGGTTATCGAAGGAACATTGGGGTATTTAGGAGCATTTGCAGGAGCTAGTACCTTTCGACTTTTACCCGCTCTATTAGGTGGAGTCATTAGCCTAGTGGTACTCATTATCAACAGTAACTTGATTCCCTTTATAAACAGTTCGATAAAGCCACAATCAAAGCGAGTGCAGTTATTTTTAGGAAGTACTTTTGTATTTATGATATTAACAGCCTTAGCTATTTCTATTCATCGGGATTTAGCTTCGGTAATTTCAACACCACGATACAAAATAGGGTCAGCAATTACCTTAGTCACTGTGTATCTGATGGTATTAAATACCCAAATTCCTAGCACATTACGGATGACATCAGGGCTTTTGGGTATCATATTTAGCATTGCATTTTGTATGTTCACTTATATAAAAATGACTCCTATTGTAAAAGAAGATAAACAAGTGTTACTAGCAACAGAACAGGCATTTTATCAGAAAACAAAGGGAGTGAATGTTCCAGAAATTGCTTTTGAGAAAGAATGGTTTTCAATCTTAAAAGCGGGAGTCTGGCAATTTTCAACAGAAAAAAAATAATAGTCTTAGCAATTTATGACACAATAAGTAGTCGTTGGCAAATAGTTGATTGTATTAACTATTCAAAAAGTAAAATAAGTCGTTCATTATAAGTCACTTATTTTATCTTTTGAACATTAAACTTTACACTCACGACTACTTACGTTTTAC
>JBMLRK010000236.1:0-3176 GCA_049241065.1 Spirosomataceae bacterium | reverse complement strand
ATATAGGTAATATTTTAGCACCATTTAGTTTGAATTTATGTGATGGAAACAACAACCGAAGTAATAGATACACAAAAAATCAGAGCTGATTTTCCTGTGCTTGACCAAACCATAAATGGCAAGCAATTGGTTTATTTTGATAATGCTGCCACAACGCAAAAGCCTAGTGCGGTAATTGATGCACTTGTGCATTATTATCAGACAGACAATGCAAATATTCACCGTGGGATTCACACGTTAGCTGAACGTGCTACTCGTGATTTTGAAGCTACCCGTGAAGCGGTTAGGGCTTTTTTAGGTGCTGCTTCGACAGAAGAAATTATTTTTACTTCTGGTACTACGCAAGGAATTAATTTGGTCGCAAGTACATTCGGTAGAAAATTTATCGGCGAAGGCGACGAGATTATTATTTCAGGTTTAGAACATCACTCGAATATTGTGCCTTGGCAAATGCTTTGCGAAGAAAAAGGAAGTATCTTAAAGGTGATTCCTGTTACGGACGAAGGCGAGTTGGATATGGAGGTTTATGCGTCACTACTTTCTCCTAACGTGAAATTAGTCGCTGTAAATCATGTTTCTAATGCTTTAGGTACTATCAATCCTATCAAACAAATTATCGACCAAGCTCATGCAGTAGGGGCGAAGGTTTTGATTGATGGAGCTCAATCGAGTTCACACATTACGATTGACGTACAGGCTTTGGATGTAGATTTTTATGCCTTTTCGGGACATAAAATTTATGGGCCAACTGGTGTAGGTGTACTTTATGGTAAGAAAGACTTACTCAATGCGATGCCTCCTTATATGGGTGGTGGCGAAATGATTAAGGAAGTATCGTTTGAGAAAACTACTTATAACGAATTGCCTTACAAGTTTGAAGCAGGTACTCCCAATATTGCAGATGTTATTGCTTTGAAAGCGGCTATTGATTATATCAATGTCATCGGAAAAGAAAATATTGCTGCTCATGAAGATGCTTTGTTGGCGTATGCTACCGAGCGTTTATTGAAAATAGAAGGACTTCGCATTATTGGAACAGCAAAGGAAAAAGTATCTGTTGTAAGCTTCGTGATTGAAGGAATACACCCGCAAGACATTGGTGTATTGCTTGATAACCAAGGAATTGCAGTGCGTACTGGACACCATTGTACACAGCCTTTAATGAAACGATTTAACATTGTGGGAACTACAAGAGCCTCATTTGCCGTTTATAATACGATTGAAGAAGTGGACAGACTAATTACAGGCTTAGAACGAGTAATTAAAATGTTGAAATAGGTGTTTTTTGATTTTGTAAAAGCTATTTTCGTATCAAGTTTTCAATCATTAACAAAGATATAATTATGACTTCGACAGCTTTAGAAAAAGATCAAGTACTTTTTTGTATTCAAGGAATGCCCCAGAAATTTACGTTAGATGATTTGTTCGAACGCTTGAGTATTTTAGCTCGTGTTGAATCATCTGAAGAACAAATTCGAAAAGGAGAGTTTTATACCAAAGACCAAGCGAAAGAAATTGTAACAAAGTGGCTACAAAAGTAATTTTATCTAATGATGCTCGTAATGATTTAGATAAAGTCTTCTTAGATCTTAGCGAATATTCATCTAAATATGCCCAATTATAGGCAGACCAGTTTTTTGAATACTTAGACATATTGGAATCAAATCCTAAAATAGGTAGAATCGTGCCAGAAATAGGTTCTGATAATTTTAGAGAAGTCTTAGTTGGGAAATATAGAATGCTATACAAAGTAACAGATAACGTTGAAATTATGATGTTGAGACATTCGTCGAGACCTCTTAATTCATAATATTATGACTATTAACGAAATACAAGACGAGATTATTGAAGAGTTTGATTTGTTTGACGATTGGGCAGATAAATACGAATATATCATTGATTTAGGTAAAAAATTAAAAGGATTACCTACGGAGAAAAAAACAGAGGACAACATCATTAAAGGCTGTCAGAGCCAAGTATGGTTAGATGCTCGTCTGGAAGATGGAAAGGTGATTTTCGAGGCGGATTCAGAAGCAATCATTGTAAAAGGGTTAGTGAATATGCTTATTCGTGTATTGTCTGGTCATACTCCCAAAGAAATTAGGACAGCTGAATTATACTTTATTGACAAAATAGGTATGAGTTCTCACCTCGCTCAGACTCGTTCAAATGGGTTGGCATCGATGGTAAAACAAATGAAAAATTATGCTATCGTTTTCGATACCGTGATGTCTTAGTACAACAACTTGCTAAATCACTCAATTATAATTACCAATGACTGAAGAAGAATTAAAAGAAGACGTAATTAATGCCATTAAACAAGTCTATGACCCAGAAATACCTGTGGACATTTTTGAATTGGGTTTGATTTACGACATAAAAATATTTCCTGTAAATAATGTCTATGTTTTAATGACATTAACCTCACCTTCATGCCCTTCTGCCGAGCAAATTCCTAGTGAGTTAGAGCAGAAAGTAAGAGAAATTGAATGGGTAGCAGATGTGAGTGTAGAATTGACCTTTGACCCTCCATATTCGCAAGATATGATGAGTGAAGTGGCAAAATTAGAATTAGGATTTATGTAAAAGGCACTTTTTTGTCATAAAAAGTGTTTGTTAATAAAGTTTGAAATTCCCTCGTGTTTTCAAATCACAATTATTCAAAATCAAAAATATGTATCCAGAACATTTAGTAGCTCCAATGAGAGCTGATATCGTAGAAGGAGGTTTTAAAGAATTAAAATCTGCGACAGAAGTAGAAGGTTTAATGGCAGCAGGTGGAACTACCTTATTGTTTGTCAATTCAGTTTGTGGATGTTCTGCTCGTACAGCTCGTCCAGGAGTGAAAGAAGCAGTTTGGAACTCAGCTAAAAAACCACAAAATTTAGCAACAGTTTTTGCAGGAGTAGATAGCGAAGCAACTCAAAAAGCTCGTGAATATACCTTGCCTTACCCTCCATCATCACCTTGTATTGCTTTATTTAAAGATGGTGAATTAGTTCACTTCGTAGAGCGTCACCACATTGAAGGACGTTCGGCAGAAGTAATTGCTGCACACTTAGAAGGAGTATTTGACGAGTTCTGTTAAGAAATTTCAAGAATATAAAAAAGCCTGATTTCTGGAAAGAAGTCAGGCTTTTTTTGTATTAGCAGCTTTATAGGGTTTGAAAGAACTA
>JBMLRK010000235.1:711-2905 GCA_049241065.1 Spirosomataceae bacterium | reverse complement strand
ATAAGATTTATAAAAAGGTCTGTAAAAAAGCAATTCTTTATGCAATCCTAGATCAGGATGCGACTTATAAAAAATACGTAGCCCCGCACTGGAAAGACATTAAAGTTTATTATAACTCAAACCAGTTTTGGAGTTTTGCCTATTTCTGGAAAAGAGCTGTACCAGAGCAATTGCACCCTTATTTAGAAGGGAAATTTATGGGCAAAATCATTAATGCTCATGGCCCGTTGATGAAGATGTATTATAGCTATGGCGACGGCAATTCGCCCAAAGGAGAAATCGAGGATATTTATAGTGACCCTGCTAAAATCAAGAAAAATCAGTGGGGTAGTTTTGGGCAATATGATTTTATTTCAGAAGGAGATTCTCCTGCATTTTTACATTTAGTAGATATTGGATTAAATAACTTGAACAATCCACAAGATGGTGGTTGGGGTGGACGTTTGGTGCAATCTACCTCAGAACCAAGTCGTTGGGAAGATGGAGATGCTGCTTCTGATATGAATCCATATACCGATTCGCTCGATAAAGCTTATGCTCAAACTCGTTGGATTCCTGCGATTCAAAATGATTTTGCAGCTCGTGCAGACTGGTGTATTAAGGATTATAAGCACGCCAATCATGCTCCGATTGTAACGCTAAAAACGGCGAGTAAAATAACGGCAAAAGCTGGAGCAACGGTTAAGCTTTCAGCTTCAGCCATTGACCCTGATAAAAATGAGTTAGTGTACCGTTGGTGGAATTATGCTGAGGTCGGGACATACAAAGGAACGGTCACAATCAAACAAGAGAATCAAGCTAATGCCCTGATTCAAGTTCCAATAGCTAGTAAAAAAGGGGATACGATTCATATAATTTTAGAGGTAACAGACAAAGGAAGTCCTGCTTTGACTCGCTATCAACGAGTGGTTATTACGGTAGAATAGAGTCGTTTTCATACCACGGAGTTACGCAAAGCTTTTATTTACTTATAGAATGCTACATAACTTACTAGAATGTTAATCCGCAAAAACCTTATAGGTTTTCAAAACCTATAAGGTTTCGTTCCAAGAAGTTATGCTGTAGTATATACGTGGTAACAAGTATAAAACAACGAAAATCCAATTTTTTAAGATATAAAAAACAAGGGGCTTCCATCCACGGAAGCTCCACAATACTTCTATAATGAAAGCGAACATTACTTTAGGTGTAATCATCGGAAACCGTGATTTTTTCCCAGATAGTTTAGTTGAAAAAGCACGAGTTGAAATCATCGACTTATTCAGTTCTTTGGGTATTACGCCCATTTTGTTAGATTCTAACGCTACAAAGCTAGGCGGTGTTGAAACCTTCCAAGAAGCCCGTACTTGTGCTGAATTATTCAGACAACATCGTGACGAAATTGCAGGGGTGCTTGTTGTGCTTCCCAACTTTGGCGATGAAAAGGGCGTAGCGGATACTTTAAAATTGGCAGAGTTGAACGTGCCTGTGTTAGTTCAAGGCTATCCTGACGATTTGAATAAATTAGATGTGGCTCGTCGTAGAGATTCATGGTGTGGTAAAATTTCGGTTTGTAACAACTTGTACCAATATGGAATTAAGTATTCGTTAACGACCAAACACGTTGTTCATCCGACTGACCCAAGTTTCATTCAAGATTTAAACAACTTCGTTTCGGTTTGTCGTGTCGTGAAAGGCTTGAAAAAAGTACGTATTGGAGCAATTGGAGCTAGACCTGGGGCATTTAATACGGTTCGTTATAGCGAGAAAATTTTACAGCGTAATGGCGTAACGGTAACGACCTTCGATTTATCTGAAATCTTGGGCAGAGCCAATAAGCTAACGGGCAACGATGCGAAAGTAAAACAACACATCGAATCCATCAATGCTTATGCTTCTAAAGGGAAAACTCCAAATGAAGCCATGATTCAGATTGCTAAGCTAGACGTGGTTTTGAAGGAAATCATGGAAGAGCAGTCTTTAGATGCAACAGCGATTCAGTGTTGGACTTCTTTGCAACAAAACTATGGTTGTAATGTATGTACCAGCATGAGTATCATGTCTGAAAATATGCTCCCAAGTGCGTGTGAAGTGGATGTGACAGGAACGTTGAGTATGTATGCGATGCAATTGGCTTCGGGTTCGCCGAGTGCTTTGGTTGACTGGAACAATAACTATGCAGACGACGAAAACAAATGCGTGCTGTTCCACTGTG
>JBMLRK010000235.1:0-701 GCA_049241065.1 Spirosomataceae bacterium | reverse complement strand
CGATATTCAAATTTCAAATGCTCCCATCTTAGGAACATCGGTTGGGGTTGAAAATACCTATGGAGCATTGGATGGTCGTACCCCTGCGATGCCTTTAACGTATGGACGTATTAGTACGGACGATTGCAAAGGAACAATCAAAGCGTATATAGGTGAGGGTGACCTAACAGACGATGCTTTAAATACCTTTGGAAACCGTGCGGTAGCTAAAATTCCTGACTTACAAAAACTCATGAATTACGTGTGTAGAAACGGTTTTGAACACCACGTAGTAATGAATGCGTCTAAAACTGCCGATATTTTGGAGGAAGCTCTTCAAAATTATATGGGCTGGGAGGTATATAAACACTAAGGGTACAACGGGTTTTAACCCGTTGACTCTATCTTCACTCAACCTACAAGGTTTCAAAAACCTTGTAGGTTTGACATAAATCTCTTCCTTAATTTTTTTAAGGCTTATAGTCTGTTGCCCAAAAGGTAGGACTACATAGCATTTTTCAATATGAATATTCAAGAATTAGCTATCAAATCTGTGGAGTATCGTAAGAAAATACTTCAATATATTGTCGGTGCTAAAGCAGGGCATACAGGAGGTAGTTTATCCTGTATTGACATTCTTAATGTGCTTTATAACAATGTGTTAAAGGTTAGTCCAGAGACAGCAAAATCTCCCGACCGTGATCGGTATATTCAAAGTAAAG
>JBMLRK010000234.1:4905-15189 GCA_049241065.1 Spirosomataceae bacterium | reverse complement strand
TTGGTCTGATTTTGAGTGTTCTTTATACTAAAATAAAATCGTATTTGTTTAACAGGGCTTTGCCGAAAAGAAGGTTAGATTTCACAGACTTAATTATGAGTGTAAGCTATAACAAATTGTATTTTAAGGAAAATAACGTTGATTTTTAGCAAATAGGAATCAAGAGGAAAATGACATAAAAGACACAAGGCATAAGTAATTGACTAACAATCACTTATGCCTTATATACTTTCTATGCTTCTAGTAATAACTTTTTTTCTGCGTATTATCGGTTCAGATATAGCTTCTGAATGGCACTGTCTTGACAATTGCCCAGTTATGGTTTGTAAGTATCACATCAACAACACGAGCCTAATGCCCTACAAAAATATCCTCTAGCTGTTCTAAGGTTTTCCCCTTTGTTTCTTTAACTTTCACTTTAATGAAAATAAAACCGATGACACAGATTACTGCGTAGAGCATAAACGGGCCATACGTACCTAAACTAGCCGCAAGAATAGGGAAGGTAAACACTAAAATGAAGTAAGCTCCCCACAGGCATAAAATCGAAAAGGAACTTGCTTTTCCTCGGATATTATTGGGGAAAATTTCAGAAATTAAGACCCATGTAACAGGTGCAAGTGTAGAGGCGTAAATACTAATGGCCAACATCACGACAATGGACAGATAGACAGCAGAAGCTTGCGTTTTGAGCAGTATTGCCATCAGCAGATAAGCGATTGCTAATGAAATAGAACCAAAGAGCATTAAGGGCTTGCGTCCAAGTTTATCTACCATAAACATAGCGGCAATGGTAAAAACCACGTTGACAACCCCAATAGCCACTGTTTCAAAAAGTTGTCTATTCAAATCAGCACCTACGGTTTCAAAAATAATGGCCGTATAATTAAAGACCACGTTAATCCCACATAGTTGCTGAAAAACAGCCAAGCCAATGCCAACATAAAGCACAGCCATATTACGCTTACTAAAAATAGACTCCTTGGAATCGCTGCTAACATCCTGATGCTTTGCTGTTTGAGCAAGTGTTAAGGCTGTAAATGATTCGCCTCCAATACGATTTAAAATCGTAATTGCTTTTGCTTTTTGATTGTTGAGTAATAACCATCGAGGACTCTCAGGTAGCCAACATAGTCCCAGCAAAAAACCTAAGGAAGGCACAAGCCCCAATCCAAACATCCAACGCCACGCATTTTCGCCTATGTCTGCGATAGCATAATTTACTAAATTGGTAATTAAAATCCCAAAAACAATCGTAAGCTGATTGATAGAAACATTACGTCCTCTGATAGAAGCAGGAGAGACTTCGGCGATGTATAAAGGGCTTAACATCGAGGCCATTCCCACTCCGATTCCTGCCATAAATCGCATGAGCATAAAGAAGAACAAGGAGTCAGCCAAGGCCATTCCGAGCGAAGAGATAGCAAAAATACTAGCGGATAACATTAACGAAGGTTTTCTTCCAAAACGCTCGCCCATTCTTCCTGCAATCACACAGCCTACCATACAACCTAAGGCAAGAATTCCTGTGAGAAAGCCTTCCCACCAAGCATTTAACTCAAAAAAATGTTTTAAAAAGGGCAATGTTCCCGCAATCACGGCAAAATCGAATCCGAAAAGATAACCACCCAAGGCAGATATAATAGATATCAAGAGGGTATATCGTGAGTTATTATTCATAATGAAACCGTATTTATTAAAATTTAAGACTATTTTTGGCACTAGAAATCATCCTAATCGTGTATTCAATGTTGAAAAAAAGTGAGGGATTTATTGGACAGCGTTCATTTGTATTGCCCAATCATGTAATCCATTTGAATCAAACGCATCCTCTTTGTCAGGGGCTTTATATCACGGATATTGGTTATTATCCGAATGCGGCATTTCATGTACGGGAGCGTCCTAATGGCTCTGAACAATATATCTTCATTTACTGTGTCGCTGGCGAAGGCTGGTATTCGGTTAATGGTCAGAAAAATAGCGTAAAAGCCAATCAATTTTTCATTATTCCTGCCCATACAGCACACGAATACGGAGCCGATACTCGTAACCCTTGGAGTATTTATTGGGTTCATTTTTCGGGAACAAGTGCCGCTGCCTATGTTCACTACATGTATCCCTCTCAAACGGGCTTTAGCCCTCTCAATGTGGCGGTCGATAATGGCTATCATTTAAAATTTAACGACCTGATTTCCCATATTGAAATGTCGTATAATGAAGATAATGTCATTTATGCCAATATTGGTTTAGGACATTACCTGAGTTCTTTCAAAGATGCGGTCTATAATCCTTCCAGAAAAAATCAATCAGAAACAGACCCTGTTAGTCAGGTAATTCATTTTATGAAAGAGCATCTTTCTGAATCCCTTTCCTTAGAGCAACTCGCCGAAGTAGCGGGTATGTCTGCCTCTAATTTATCGCTCGTTTTCCGTCAAAAACTACAGAGTTCACCCATTCATTTTTTCACTTTTCTAAAAATACAACGTGCTTGTTATTTATTAGAATTTACTAACCTTAGAATAAAAGAGGTCGCCTATCAAATTGGTTATAACGACCCCTTTCATTTCAGTCGAGTGTTTACCAACATTATGGGAAAATCACCTCGAACTTTTAGAAAAAATGGATAACATCAACTATCCTAGTACCTCTACGGAAGTCAAAAAGTGAATCATTTTATCATGTTCCAAAACACCTTGATGATTGATATTCAACAAACTAGCTTGATTAAACAGGTTTTTAGCTTCTTCCTGATTACCTTTCCCTAAATGTCCTAAAGCCATTAAATAGAGGCAATGAACTCGATTTCGTTCGTTAAGGTCTGCATCAAAAACTAATAAATCTGGCAGTGAAACAGCAAAATAATCTATCTTAATTTCATCGTTTAAGTGCTCCTGTCCAAATCGGATTAATCGTTCAAAAATCGCTGTTGCTTTCTCTGGAGACCCTAGTTTTATCCATGCCAACCCTTGATAGAAAATTTTATCTGGTTGTGGGTCATTATAGAAAATAGCTTGTACTGGCTCTGCAATTCCTTGCGTTGCTAGTCGGTAAAAGGACTCGGCAGTGGCAGCATCACCTTTCAATTCATACACAAGTCCCTTCAAATAATGAATATCGTTTTCTTGCGTACCCAGCAGTTTTCCCTCGCCCAGATTATGCGGATATGCTTCGGTTTCCTGCAAATAAATAAGGGCAATATCGTAGTGTTTGGCTAAAATAGCCTGTTTAGCCAATGCAATGTGTGTGAGCAAATATTGCCCTACAACTTTTCCTTCCCCCCCTTCCCAAGGATGAAAATTGCGTGCAGCCAGTAAGTCTTTTGCTCCCTGATAGTATTCTGTTTGATTCAACAGGGTCACTAACTCCAAGTATAAATCATCTCGCTGAAAGGTAATTTCTTTCTGACTAAGTAGTAAATTCAATCGTTTTTGTGGAGACGTATTTATTTTTTTGTGTAATTGGTCAAACTCCATTAACACACGAGCATCCGATTTATCTAGTTGATATGCGGTAGTTAAAGCAGCTACTGCTTTCTCTACATGATGTTCTTTGTTATGATACGCCAAAGATAAATTCCGAAATGCCGTAGGAAATTGAGGTTTTAGCAAAGTAGTTTTTTCCCAACAAGCTACCGCCTCTTTATCTTGTCGATTCGCATACCAGAAATTTCCTAAGTAATAAAACAGGTTTCCATCTTCTGGAGACCAGTCAGTTGCCCATCTTAATATGTTCAACTCAACCAGACGGTTCGGAAATACTTTGTCAGGATTAGCCTGTTGAGCTTTCATCAACCATTGTTTTATTTCCGTTTGTTGATTCATTTTCGAAGCGATAAATGCCAGAAAATAATACACAATTGGATAAGGCTCTTGTGCTTCGTCCAGATATACCTTTAGCAATTGCTGTGCTTCCTGATACATTCCAGCCTGTAAATAGTCAGCGGTATATTCTAAATAGGTATGTACATTGCCTCTCATTAGCTTTTTGAATGCCTGTAATTTCTCCTCTTGTTCAGTTGCATCGCTCAAGAGATAATCTTCAAAAAGGCAACCCATCGAAAATTTATCGAACTGAACACTTTCCTTGATAAGTGCTAGAGCATCCTTCGTTTTGCCCAATTTTCTCAACAAAGCCACCTTGAGATGTCGAGCGTTATGCCCCTTCCAATTGCGATAAAGCGAATCGCTCACAAGTTCGAGAGCAACCTCCCATTCCTGCTTCATAGCAGCTAGTTTAGCCAATTCTAAAAAGGCAACATCTTGCCAAGCTGCACTCCAAGTAGCTTTATAAAAAACTTCATAGGCAGCTTCATTTTCATCTAACTGCTTCAAACACAAGCCCAAGTTATAATAGGCTTCACTGTCGTAGGGGTTCGGATTACGAGCTGTTTGTGTTTGTATCGCTTTTTCAAAATAAGGTTTTGCCTCACTAAATTTCCCTCTTTTATAGTACCAACTCCCCATTGCATTATTACAACGGATGTCCTTTTCGTCTCTTCGTAATGCTTCTTGATAATAATCTGTTGCTAAATACGTAGCATGACGATACTGCTCAATGTGCTGTCCTGTTAAGAATAGTTGCTCGTTATTTTCTACTTCCGTCGGTGCTTTTGCTGCCATCGCAGGTTCTGGCAATGTCACTTCTTTTCGAGTTTCTGGAACATAGCTAACCAATTCTTTTCCCTCCTGATTCAGCACACGGTAATGCAATTTTTCGATGTCAGCACACGAGAAATCTACCAACTCATCAAAGGTATCAGCGGGAGACAAATCAACTATTTTCTCAAAAATAAGTTCATTGTCGTACTTCAATTGAATACGTGCTTGATGCTCCTCTGTTGTGGTATAGGCCATTAATCGAATGGTGTTCTCCTTCACTTCGAGATTAACAGCCGCCTCTTTCGTCGCATTTTTTACCTGACCAATGTGACTATAAGGCATGAAATACTGGACAAAACGGCGTTCTTCATTTGGCATGATCCATGAAAAATCAGGCTGATTATCGGTAAACACGCCAGTCATCAATTCAATATAGGGGCCATCTTCGTCCGTTAAATTTCGATCCCAAGCATATCCAAATTCCCCATTTCCCCATGTCCATTGTTTTTTACCAGGCGATACATGGTGGTTGGCGACGTGTAATAAGCCTGCCTGCGTATCATTTTCATAGCCCCCCATAAAGTCATATTTCGATTTTATGGCCATGTAAGAAGTGGGAACAGGGATATTTTTATAGCCAGAAATATCCGTCCCAGGCGAATAATCAATTTTGTAATACGTTCCCGTAGCAATCGGAAACGAAGACACATCCCGTTTTCCGTGGTCAAAAACAGCATACACATCAGGTGGAAATACCGATTGATAGTCGTCATTGACCTTTACAGCAGGATTAGCCCACCACAAGAAAGTCTGTGGTAAATTGGTTCTATTGTATAAAACCCCTTTAATTTCGAGATACGCTCTGTCTGGATGAAGTGTAAAACCTGCCATTCCTTTGGTAGAAAACATCCGTTCTACCTCACTTACCCAAATCGTTTTAGAGCCGTCTTCGTGATGCTCTAAGGTAAAATCAACAGGTTCAAAAGTACTTGGACGGTGATGCTGAGGCCAGTTAAACTCAATTCCTCCCGAAATCCACGGCCCTGTTAATCCCACCAATGCAGGTTTAATTACTTGGTTGTAATACACAAAATGGCGTTGTCTTACCTTATCATAAGCCATTTGAATACGTCCTCCCAATTCAGGTAAAACCATAATTTTGAGGTACTTATTTTCAAGAAAAAGAGCTTGATATGCCTTATCTTCTTTGGTATCTTCAATTTTTTCAATGACCGCATGTGGATATACGACACCGCTGCTACCTTGATAAACTCTTTTCTCTAAAAACATGGGATTCTTTTCCGAATCACCAATGTTATACGTGGGTATAATGACGGTTTCTTCCCAAACACTTACTGACTGCATATAATAAAATTTTAGTTATTTTTCGTTAATAATTCTTGTACGGTTGCAGGATCTATCACCTCTGTTGGATTGAAAGCTCGACTATTCAAATACTTTAATAAGCTGTATTTGAATTGATTAGTCGATGGCCTGCCTGCTATGTTTGTCATCAAATCAATGCTACAAACCATGAGTTTTCCTTTCCCTACTTTTCCTTCAAAAGCAAGCGATAATCGTCTGTTTTCAAACCAAGTATCAATTGGTTGAATGGTTGATTTTAAGCTTATGGAAAAACTTTCTAAATCCATTACTTGACTATGCATCATGATGTCATGCCATTGATAATCACTAAATACGTCTGTGGGAAAGTAGTTAAAAATGGGATGCTTCGGTCTATTAACTAGACCAAGAGTATGAGGAGCTTGACCATTTGTCCAAGCAGTATTCCAAAAAATACTAGAAAATCCGAGTGCAATTCGACCTCCTTTAGCCTCTTTGATTTTTCCATGCGTTAGAAGCAGTACTGTTTTTCCAGCCTTTAATTCTTCTAAAATGGATGGCGTTAAGTGTGTTGTAATATGCACTTTCCCAATTTCGTTCTCTGGATTGATTTTTGTAGGATAAACCCAAAAGTTCCAACTATTCTTGGTAGTTGTCTGGACTAATTGAGTTGTTAACGTCATTTTTTTAGCTACTTTAATAGCCGATAAGTCAATGCTTATGTCTCCAATAGGTTGATTATTACCAATATTGATACGATTCATCTCAAAAGTTCCTTCACGGTATAGCACTCCTTTTTCATCCTCAATCGTCCAATGAACCTGCTGATTGACTAAAGGAGTTGATCCAAAATGAGCTATTTCTAAATTGGCACTAAGCTTTTCATCATTTTTGTAGATTAGCTTAGGAATTCTTGCTAGTAATACCGTTGAATTACAAAAAGTGCGGTATTCCTCTGCCGTTGTATAACCTTTTGACTCCCAGAAAGCATCTAATGCACCGACCAAAGCAGTTCCTTGTCCCGAAAAATCATGAAGACCCAACAATTGAAAACCAGCCAATTTAGGAGTCCGTAAGGCTGCTTCAATATCCGCTTTATAGCACAACGTTTGTAGTCTCCCTGAGGCATACAAAAAATCATTGGCTTGCTCCAGCATTCCATTTTTTTGTAACGTTTCCTTAAAAATTTCGAAATTAGTAGCCTTCAATATCCCTTTGTATTTAGCGATTTCGTTGAAATTTGGATAGGCACACCATTGCCCTATTTCATGACTAATGTATGGCTGGCTTATGGTTGATAGCGTTCTATTCCAATCGTATGTGGTGTTGGGTTGCTGAGCGTTGATAACACTATTATTTCCCTCCTGCCAATGTTGAATCCGAGCGTCTGAATGAATATGAAAATCGTTCTGAGCAATCATCGGCCAACCAGCTCCAGAAGTATATAAACGACGGTTATCTATCTTTTGTAAATGTGCTACGTAATTCGTAAAAAACTCCTCTTGGTTATACCCAGCAGGCTCATTTCCATAAGACATCATCATAAAAGATGGATGATTACCATACGACTTTATGATATTTTCAGACTCTTGATAGATAAAAGCATCCACTTCTCCTGCCGTTCCTACGGCAGACCCAAAATTTGCCCACAAAGGCCCTTCCACATACAGGTAAATTCCCAGACTGTCTGCCATAGAAAAAGCAACCTCAGGTGGACACCATGAATGAAATCGCAAGTGGTTAAACCCATATTGTTTTAGGGTTGTCCCTATTTTATTCCAATAATTTCTATCCATTGCTGGGTAACCTGTAAGGGGAAATCCAGCACAATCTACCTCTCCACGAAGAAAAATAGGGTGATTATTCAGATAGATTTGCTTATCCTTCGTACTTACTTTTCTGAATCCAAAAGTTACTTCTTGCGAATCTAATCGTTGTGAAGAAAGCGAGTCAGACAAAATCAGTTTTACAACGTATAAAGAAGGTGAAAACTCGTCCCATAATCTTGCTTGTTTCAGCGTAAAGGATAATTTAACAAATGACTTCCCTTTATCAAGATGGATAATTTCTTGTTTCTCTACTAATACCTCTTGTGGTTTATCTTTTAGGCTGACTTGCAGTTTGATATTTGCTCCTGACTGCGGCCTAGTTCGATTATCCATACCAACGAGTAATTCTACCTCAGATGTCTCAATATCGCTATTTACTCGTACTGATTCAATGGATATTTGCTCTTTTACCTGTAAAAACAGATTGCCGATAACACCATTCCAATTCGTTTGAGTATGATCAGTAATGCTGGATGAATTGAATCCAATATTAATTTTAATACTGTTATCCACTCGTAAAGTGATGGTATTTCCTCTCTTTTTTAAGTAACCTGATATATCAAAATCTTGAGGAGATACAAGACTGTTTTGAGTACCACAAAAATTTCCATTTACAAAAACAGAACATTCCCAATGGCAACGTTCCAAATGAAGAATTACCTTCTTTTGTAGCCAATTGTCAGGAATTGTTACCATTTTTTTATACCAAGCAACCCCAACGTAGCTTTTGTCAGGCTTTAGCCAAAAAGGAATTTTAATATTCCCCTGTCGGTATTTCGCATATTTTTCTGAGAAAAAATAGGTACTATCGAAGATGTCACCCGTCCATTTTGTACCAAGACTAATCGTATCTCCCAAACCATTAGTTGCTAATGACCCTGGCAATATTACCTTTTCGGTAAATGCTGA
Source organism: Spirosomataceae bacterium (assembly GCA_049241065.1). Taxonomy (GTDB): domain Bacteria; phylum Bacteroidota; class Bacteroidia; order Cytophagales; family Spirosomataceae; genus JALRIJ01. Next base: position 6,509 of record JBMLRK010000234.1, on the reverse strand, counting down.
GTTCCACCAATGTTCACGCACACCTACGTCAGAGGGATCTAGTTTTACAGTCCAACTGCCTTCAAGAGAAAGACGCTCTTGGGCCCAACCCTTCGAAGAGAAGAAGAGGATAAAAGAAAAAAAGAGAATTATAGCGTGCTTCATTTTTTATGATTAAATAAAGTACAAAAATTCTTCAAATTGTTTTATTTATCCATAGACCTTTTTATAAAAAAGATGGATAAAATTATTACTGTTGCAGTAACACATCATTATGTCGTAAACAGACTTAAATACTAAGGAGAAAGTGAAAGCGATAAATAGAAATGCTACTTCCCAACGTAGCAGAAGAGAAGACTTACTGAAAAACCAGAAGCTAAGAAGAGACAAAAATGAAAGAGAGGGAATTACTAATCCCCTCTTATGGACGTTCAGGCCCGTTTACTTTTCAAAAAAAACTGAATCAATACACTACAACACGTTAGCAAAATCATCATATAAGCCATTGGTTTGGCAGTTCCATCGTATAGTAAACTGACAATTCCTGTCACAACGGCACTTAGAGTCATTTGCATAGCTCCCATCAAGGCATTGGCACTTCCAATATTTTTGGTAAAAGGTCTGATACTGAGAGCCATGGCATTGGGCGTTATTAAGGATAAACTCAACATAAACGCATATAAACCACCAAGCATGATGGGGATTTTAAAGAAAAAAACCACAATCATCAACAGGCAAGTTGATACTATCAACTGAGAAATCGCTGCTCTAAGAGCGAGTTGTTCACTCGAAAAGCGTTTCAACAAGATTCGATTTACTTGGTTTCCTAACACCAAACAGGAAGCCGTGGATGCAAATACCCACCCGAATTGCTTGGGAGAAAGCCCGAAATTTTGGATAAAGACTAAAGAAGAGCTAGAAATCCACGTGAACAAACTACCACTTGCTAAAGCAGCCACAAGGGCATATCCTAAAAAAGTAGGTGTTTTTAAGACCTCTTTGTAATTAGTTAAAATGGCTTTAGGATGTAAGGAATATTGCTCCGTAGGTTTCCCAGAACTAGGAAGAAAGAAGTATAAAATCAAGAACAACGAAAAAGACATCAACGCCAATAACTGAAAAATTGTCCGCCAACCAGCTAAGCCTAATACCAAGCTACCAACCGAGGGAGCAATAATTGGGGCAATGCCCATGACCAAAGATAAGGTTGAAAAGATGGAGGCTATTTTTTCGGCAGGAAAAAGGTCTCGAACAATCGAACGACTACCCACCGAGCAAATACTTATGCCTAAGGCTTGCAAAAATCGAAAGAAAATAAACCATTGTATATCAGTAGCATAAGCACAAGCTAAGGAGGTAATAAAGAAGATTACTAAACCCACTAACATCGGATTTTTACGACCAAAGCGGTCTAAGAAAGGGCCATTACAAAGTTGTCCTATACACGAACCCACAAAAAAGCTACTCATCGTCAGCGTTACATTACCGATATTGGTATGCAGTTCTTGGGCAATCTGCGAAAAAGCAGGCAAATATAAATCTGTTGAAAAAGGCATCAATCCGTTGAGCGTACCCAACACAAGGATAACCACTTTAGGATTTATTTCTGTACGTTGATTCATCGT
>JBMLRK010000234.1:0-4805 GCA_049241065.1 Spirosomataceae bacterium | reverse complement strand
TTTTCCATTTCGCCAGCGACTGAAGTCGCCGTCTAAATGGAAAACAACGACAAGGAAAGTACAAGTGGCAACTTCTATCATTGCTATTTTAAATGAATGGTTCAACTCAAAATGAGCGTGTTTTTTCCTTTTAGCAGGTAACTTTAGTCGCCTGTTAAAAGGAAATAGCCATAAATTATCAGGTATCATTTCGAAAGTACAAAGTCCTTCTATATTTCAAAAAAGGATTAATGCAAAACATCAAATAGCAGAAAATATAGGATTCAGCATTATTACTCAATGGTATATAACATAAAACCGCCACTTGAAAAAGTAGCGGTTTTATGCGTAAGTAAAAGGAGCTATTTTGCTAAACCTATAAGGTTTTAGTTAAAGCCTGACTATAAGTTTATTACAAACTAAACCTTATAGGTTTTTACATCTAGTTATTTTGTCCCATTACGTATTTTCATCAACCTTAGCGTTGATTAAAATGCTGAACAAAAGGAGGTATTTCAAAAAATGGCCCGATTAAAGCACGCCATTCTTTAAATAATTCCGAATTACGAAAGCCTTCTGTATGATCTTCAAGCGTTTGCCAATGAATCAATAATACATAACGGTTAGGCACTTCTATACAGTGTTGTACTGTAATATTCACAAAGCCTTTTGCTTGAGCAATCACCAACTTGGCCTTGCTTAAATTTTCTTCAAAATCGGCATTTGTACCGACTTTAATATCCAGTGTTACGAGTTCTAAAATCATAATAAAAGCCTGCCTCCGTCAACAGGAATAATCGAGCCTGTTGTGAACGTTAACTGGGTTGCCAAAGCAAAAACCGTGTTGGCAACATCCTGCGAACCTGCCAAGCGTTCTAAAGGCGTTTTGTCTATTTGTGTTTGTAAATATGCAGGGTCTATATGTTGAGTATAGTCGCCTAACACCCATCCAGGAGAAACCGACACTACACGAATTTGGGGAGCTAAAGCCCTTGCTAACGAGCGAGTTATACTATCCACAGCCGCTTTTGAAGCACAGTAAGCCACATTGCTTCCAATACCCGACACAGCAGCTATCGAAGAAATGTTAACGACTAACGAAGACTGCGTAACTAAAAGCTCTTTCATCGCCCGAATCATGGCAAAAGTTCCACGCACATTTGTTTGCAAAATTCTGTCAATCCATTCGTCGCTAAGTCCTTCTAAATCATCGTGTTTTACGGGCGTAGTAATGCCTGCATTATTGACCAATACATCCAATTTCCCGTATTTTTTCGTTACAAAATCCCTTAAAGCGTGTAGCCTTTCGGGATTAGTAGTGGGTGCTTGAAAAACCGCATGATTTCCTTCGGGTAGCGTAGCCAAGAGCTTTTCCGCTTTTTGTACGTCCGAATTATAAGTAATAATCACCGAATAACCTTCTTGGGCAAACTTCTCCGAAATAGCCGAACCAATCCCTCCTGCTCCTCCTGTGACCAATACAACACCTTTACTGCTATCTATCATTTTGCTATAAGCTTTCGCTATTTTTTACCGTAACGTCTAACCCGTAAATCAGAGACAGTCGCTCTAAAAAACTTCATGGATGCAAAGTCCAATTATCCCCATTACAATCCTTTGCATCGCATGAAGTCCAACCATACGTTTTAATCTATTGTTAATACAACAAAATTATACCACGTTTATATTTTTTGTTATTCAAAAAGAAACGAATCATATTCACTATCAATACTTACTTATTTTCTATGGACTTACGGATTATTTCTATTTTTAGCACGCCATAAATCAATCATTAATAGAAACTAACGAAACGAGTACTTCAAGACGCTCAGTTTATTTAAGTTTCGACACAAAAAATACTCCCAAAACGGCTAAACTAGAAGACACCCATAAAAAAGCAGAAGGGTCAATACTATCTGATAAAATACCCGCTAAACTGGGAATCAATACCCCACCTACAATTTCACCAATACCCGAAACCAAACCGATTGCTTTTCCTTTTAGGTGTTCGGGAACAGTGGCAGAAGGGATTACAGCAGCAACAATGGGAATGGATCCCATCGTGAAATAGGTCAAAAACATCATGGGCAATTGCAGCCCAGAACCGTTAAGAAAATACACGGCAAAAGGAAATAAAATACCAATGGAAACAGCACCTAACAAAACAGGTTTTCTACCAATTTTATCGGACAATGCCGGAACAATAATCGAAGAAACAAGCCCCGAAACGCCCAATAAGCCCATTGTTTTCCCCATTTGGTCGGCAGACATTCCTTGTGATTCTACAAAGTACCTGGAAATAAACGGTAGGGTTGCAAACCACCATCCAAATACACAACAAGCCGCAGGAATGCCCCATTTGATATTATTGTACTGCCATAATTCAGCAATATTGAGTGTTGAGTCGCTCTTTTCAGCTTTATTTTCAGCGGTTGAAGGTTTCACATAAAACCAAGCCAACAAACCAAAAAGTAATCCTGGAATACCTGCCACGAAGAAGGCATTTCTCCAACCCATATTTTCGGCAATTTGCACCAATAAAACAGGTGCTAAAATTGACCCAAATAAGGCAGAACCAAAAGCTTGCAAAATACCCGCATTAAGTCCCAAGCGGTTCGGTGAAGATTCTCTTTCTACAAAATTTTGCGCCAGCGGAATAACAGGGCCTTCGGCAAAACCCATCATCAAACGAGCCAATAGTAACGTGGTAAACGAAACAGCAAAACCAGAGCCAAAGGAACAAATTGAAAAAGTGAACACAGCCACGATGAATACTATTTTTTTCTTATTGTTACTTTCTGCCCAAGCGGTTGAAAAAAAGCTTGAAAATGCCCAAGCTAAGGACAAACCACCTGCCAAAAGTCCAATTTGAGTATTATTCAAATTCAAATCTTTGGCAACGTAAGGCATCAAAAAGTTTAGTGCCAAACGGTCAAAAAATAAACATCCGAAGGTCAATGCCATCAATAGCACAATACCGTTTTCGTAAGTAAAAAGTCCTTTTTTCATTTTTGAAATCCTATTTTAGCCGTTATTAGAGTAATTAAACGGCATAATACCGAAGGCTAAAAGCCTCGGTATTATGCAATTTGTTCAGATAAGTTTATACTTAAAACTTATAACTTAATGTCAAGAAATAAGCTCTTGGTTGTATCGGAATAATGCTATGTACAGCATTAGGATTTGCCTCAACTTGGGCTTTTGTAATATTTTGAGGACTAAACGATGCAATTATTCCACCAGGTGATGCCGAACCCATTATGCCTAAAACATCCGTCACATTATTAATATTCAACATCAATGATAACTTTGAACTAAAATTATAGCCTGAGCTTAAATCAAACTGACTAAAAGCAGGCAAAATATACGCATTAGGTTGATTTGCTTGGCGCTCTCCCATATACTTCCATTGCACTAAGGCATAGAATTTACCAACAGAATAGGTCGGAGTAATAGTAAATAAAACAGTTGGGTTATTTTCGGCAGTATTACCTGTGTAATCCACTAATTTATCATCTTGACGACCCGTAACGCCTACATTCCAAGTTTGCCAATTTGTGTATTCAGCATTTTGTACCGTAAATGCTGCTCTTAAATTAAAATGTTTGTTAAAATCAACATCTCCCTCAACTTCTATACCTTTTGTTTGTACTGAATTGTAAACTATTGGAGTATAGTATAACTGAGTTGTCGTACTTCCAGGAACTGGCTCATCTGAAAGTGCTGTTGTACCGATACTTTTTAGCATACTCAAAAATGGTGTAACTAGCAATCGAAAATTATTAGTTTTTAGCTTATAACCCAATTCGGCTTGGATTACGTCTTGGTTAAGCGGCTCGCTGTTATTGGCTATAAAATCGTTGGTATAAGTTTGGAAAAACGATAAATCTGGTGATTTTTGCCCTTTTGTATATCGTACATAAAGGGCATTATTGTCATTGAATTTATAATTTAAACCAGCAGAATAAGAGAATGTATTGATGTTTTTATCAAATTTGACAGAATTAGTGTTGTAAACACCATAAAAACTATCATAAACCGTAGTAGCAACACCATCAAGACCGCCAGTTTTTGTAGATGGAGAGGTTCTAACATTCTCACCCACAATGCTATTGGCTTCATATCTTAAACCCCAATCAAGATTTAGTTTTGATGTTAAATCTAAGTTATTGCCTAAGAAAAATGCAGTTTGATTATATGTATATTCATATCTAGCAAACCCAAACGAACCACCCAGTTTCAAATAACCAGTACTAGGGTCAGATAGCTGATAGGTAGCTGTGTTACCAGGTGTAGAACTCTTAAAAGTTACATCCATTGGTTTTGTTTTATCACCTATTGGAGAAAGCAAAAGTACTGGAGCTGCCATATCAGGACTACCACTTATAGCAGAATTTGCATAAAACATACCAGCAGTTATAGAACCTATTTTTAGCTTTTTGGTAATTGAAAATTGATCCATAAATTCATTTAATGCAATGACGTTCTTACCCGAACCGCTGTATCTTACAGAAGGTCTTTCTGGAACAATGCCAGGTAATGAATTAGTCAAAACAGTATATGAAGGCCCTCTCTGACCAAAAGTTTGACTTACAGTTGCTAATATCTGACCTGATTCACGGTCTTTGTAAGTAATAATACCAGATCCGAGCGTAGTAGCACCAGAAAAAGAGTTCGTTACAACATCATCCAAATACGTGAAATTTGTAGCCGTTTGTGAATTTATATCTAAATTTTTCGCCGAATAACGAGCGTTATTAGAAATCACCCAGCTATCATTGATATTATGTTTCCAATTAATTCCAAAACTTAAATCCTTTGAATGA
>JBMLRK010000233.1:0-3800 GCA_049241065.1 Spirosomataceae bacterium | reverse complement strand
CAAATCGGGATGAGCTTTTAATATTGCGATGTAATCGCTGAACCACGCCACCCCGATTGCAAATCGGGGTGAGCGACAAAACAACAACAACCCATGAAATTACCCCTTTGGTTAATCAAAATTACTACATACGAATACTGGACTTGGTGGGCTTTTTATATCCCCTTGCTTCCTTATTGGTTATATCTTGCTGTCAAAACTCGCTCGCTAACTTTCTTCACCAATGCCAATACGTGCATCGAATATGGTGGTTTTTTTGGTGAATCCAAAAAAGAAATCTTGGCACATATTCCTTCGGAATACTTACCGAAAAGCCTATTTGTGGAAAAAGAGACAACGTTCTTTAGCCTTAAAGAAGCCTTAATCACTCAATTTTCAGCAAATCCGTTTCCAATAATTTGTAAACCCAATGTTGGAGAACGAGGTACACAGGTCGAAAAAGTATGCGATTGGGAGGCTTTAGCTACTTACCTTTCTGAAAACCCTGTTGAGTTTATCATTCAAGAATATATTGATTTTGAAATTGAATTGGGTGTTCTCTATCATCGCCTGCCAAGTGCGAATAAAGGGCAAATTTCGTCCATTACTCGCAAAGAGTTTTTAGCGGTAACAGGCGATGGAAAATCAACGATTGAAGAGTTAATGCAACAACGAACTCGTGCCAGATTTCAGTTGGAGTCGATGAGACAACGACTTGGTAAAGGAATGCAAGAAGTGTTACCTTCACACGAAAAACGGATTTTAGAACCCATAGGCAATCACTGTAGAGGCACAAAGTTTTTGGATAACAATTTCTTAATTACTCCTGCTTTAAATGCAGTATTCGATAAAATAGCCTTACCCATTGAAGGGTTTCATTACGGGCGATTTGATATGCGAGTGAAGTCTCTCGAAGATTTATATGAAGGTAAAAACATTCGTATTATGGAATTAAACGGCGTAAGTTCAGAACCTGGGCATATTTATGACCCCATCGGAAACATCTGGAAAGCCTATCGTGACCTTGCCCATCACTGGAAAATCATTGCTAACATTTCCATCGAACAGCAACAACGAGGTATTCAGCCCGTACCTTATCAAGTGATTTTAAAGGTAGTTAAGGGGCATTTCGGGCTATAACAACCCACACAAACAATAGATAAATGAATAATTATTATCAGGAGGTTTTTGAAAAAATAGACTTCACACAAGAACACCTATCTATCGCAGAATATGAGAATTGTCGTTTTATCGATTGCAATTTTGCCAATAGTAATTTAAGTACTATTGTCTTTATCGACTGTGATTTTAAAGGTTGTAACCTCAGCATGGCAAGTGTCAACAACACCGCTTTTAGAGAAGTAGCCTTCACGGAATGTAAACTGCTTGGTTTGCATTTCAATACCTGTAATGACTTTCTTTTCTCCGTAAATTTTAAAGACTGCTTACTGAATCTGTCTTCGTTTTATAAATTACGTTTAAAGAAAAATAAATTCATCAACTGTAGCTTACACGAAGTAGATTTTGTAGAAAGTGATTTATCGAATGCGACGTTTGACAATTGCGATTTACGGGGAGCTATTTTTGACAAAAGTATCTTGGAAAAAGCCGACTTCAGAACAGCCTATAACTACTCGATTAATCCAGAAAATAATCGTCTCAAAAAAGCTCGTTTCTCCCTTTCGGGTGTTGCTGGTTTATTGGACAAATATGGAATAGAAATTCAAGCATAAACACTAAACGGCTTATTTCTTACTGATAATCAAGTCATTCTAAAAAACAGCATTATTCCATTTATTTTCTAAGTACAATACAACCTTTCATAAACAATTTGCGTCCTTTAGATAAACGTATTGATTTGTTGTCTAAATTCCATATTTATGAAAAAAGTATTCTTACCTTATAGTCTCTTCCTACTAATAGGACTGGTGCTACTCATTACGACCTCTTGTCAGGATAAATGTACCTCCATCCGAACCTACAAAAGGTATATCCCGACGACCATATCACTCAAGGATTTGCCCAAAGGCATCAGCACACAAGCTCCTCAAGCGATGATGAAGCCTGGGAAAATTTATGCCAAAGACAACTACCTCTTTGTCATTGAGTCGGGAAAAGGCATTCATATCATTGACAATACCAATGCTTCTTCTCCTACAACGGTTTCCTTTTTAGCCATTCCAGGAAACGGCGATATGGCCATTAAAGACAATTATCTTTACGTAGATAACTACTCTGATTTAGTGGTACTCGATATTAGTAACCCCAAAGCAATCAAAGAAGCAGGACGCTCTGTGGCAGCCTTTCCTTATTCGCTTGGTAATATGTCACAGGATACGTATTGGTATTTGAATAGTCAAAATCAAACTATTGTTTATTATCAGTCAAAACTGGTAACAGACACCGTAACGACTAATTGTGGCGGAGAGTATGGCGGTGGAGTGATGTATGACGCAATTGGTAGTTCAGGTTCAGGCTTTTCAACTTCCACAGGAGCACCCACTAGCACAGGTACGGGTACTGGAGGTTCTATGGCCCGCTTTACCATTTATGACACCTATCTTTATGCCACTAGTATGAGCGAATTGTTAGTATATGACATCAAAAATCAGACAATTCCACAGAATAAAAGCAAAATTTCACTCGGTTGGGGAGCAGAAACGATTTTCCCTTACAAAGACAAACTTTTTATCGGCTCTAATACTGGAATGTATATTTTTGATAACGCCAAACCAGAAGCTCCCGTAAGATTATCAACCTTCTCACACGCACGAGCTTGCGACCCAGTCGTAGTGGATGGCAATACCGCTTATGTTACCCTCCGCACAGGAACTTGTGGCAATGCCCCCAACCAACTTTTAACAGTCGATGTTAGTAATCTTACAAGCCCTGTCCTCCTTAAATCATTACCAATGCAACACCCTTTCGGTTTAGGAATCGACTTCCCTAATCTATTTGTTTGCGAAGGAGAATATGGCTTAAAATCAATGGATGCGAGTAATCCAAGCAACGTTACACTGCTTCAACAAATTAGTTCGGTAAATGCCTATGATGTCATTATTTTAGGTAAAAAACGCCTACTGATGGTTGGTAAAGGCGGTTTGTATCAGTACGATTATACAGACCCTAAAAACCTAAAGCAGTTAAGTGTCATTTCCGTAAACAACTAAGCACAGCAAACCATGAAAAAAATCATATTCGCAAGCCTTGCATTGCTCCTTTGTGGTATTCGTGCCAATGCTCAGGACAGTACTAAAAAAGTTATTCACAAGCATCCTTATGTGAATATTGTTGAAGTAGGTGTTTTGGCAGGTCAGAATGTCACTAACTCATACTACTATCCAAGTTCGAGTAGTTTTTACTACCCTTCTTACGGTACAGGCACGGCTAATCGTATCAGTTTCAGCGGACAACTATTTAACGGATTTTATCTTAATCCTCAAACGGCCTTAGGCGTTACCGTTGGCGTTGATGCCTACAATAGTACCATTATGATGCCCATTTCAGCAGGTATTAAACGACGATTATTTCAGAAAAAATCAGGAGGCACCGCTGTCATGGGTAATTTCGACATTGGCTATGGTACAACATGGCTAAATAACGATGTCAATAAGGAGAAAACTACAGGAGGCATCATGGTTGCTCCTAGTGTTGGCTATCGTATTCCGTTAAAAAGTGGTTCTGCCCTCCTCTTTAACATCGGCTATCACTATCAACGATTCAAAATCACCACCGACACTTCTACAGATACCTATATCAACAAAATAGAAGAGACCCGTAATTATAATCGTCTCTCGTTTCGATTAGGTTTTGAATTTTAA
>JBMLRK010000232.1:0-11817 GCA_049241065.1 Spirosomataceae bacterium | reverse complement strand
TTGTTAAACGGCACTTATCAGTTGATTTACTTGTTCACTACTAATTATAGGGGTTGCTCCCTGATACGTTGCCACTAAAGAACCCATGGCACAGGCAAATTGAAGGCTTTCTTCAGGTGTGTTTCCTTGTGTCAAATGACTTAATAGTCCTGCCAAGAAAGCATCACCACTGCCGATGGTATCGTTTACAACTACTTTAAATCCTGCATTTCGATAAAAGGTCTTGTTTTTCCATAACATCGCTCCCTCTGCACCCAGCGTTACGCAAATCGTAGCGATGTCAAAACGTGCTGCAATGCCTTCAATGGCTTCTTTCAATACATTTGATAATCCTGACCATGAGGCAATTAAGGCTAATTCATGTTCATTCATTTTTACCATATCGGCTTTGTAAAGTAATTCTTCAATGCCTGCTTGGTCGTAAAAAGGACTTCTAAGATTGACATCAAAAACCTTGAAAGGAGCTTTTTCTAGTAAGTGTAATAGCGTTTGACGAGTATCCACACTACGAGCTGCTAAACTGCCGAACACAAACACATCTGATGTTGAGGCTATCTCTAAAAGACCTTGTTCTGGCTGTATGTAATCCCAAGCGACAGGATGTACAATTTTATAAACTACCTCATTTTGATCAGTAATATTTGCTTTTACAATACCTGTCAAATGCGTTTTTCCTCGTTGAACCAAATCGGGTGATAAGCCTCGTTCTTGCAAAAAAGCAAGTAACTCTTCTCCCAATTCGTCTTCACCTACTCTGCTAATCATCAGCGGGTTTAAGCCTAAATTCTTTAATTGTACAGCCACATTCATTGGCGCTCCTCCTGCCTGTTTTCCAGAAGGTAGCATATCCCATAGCATTTCGCCAAAGCAGACAATGGTTGGTTTACTCATTCGTATAAAGCGTTAATAATTCTGATTAATAATTGATAAAACAAAATCGGTTTTGATTTTATAACTATCTGGTATTCAGTTTTTAAATTCAAAATTTAGCATTCAAAATTCATCATCACTACCTAATGGAGTACCAAGGCTTTTTCCACTCCCTCAAGTGATGTCCCTTTGGTTTCGGGCATAAATCGCCACACAAATAGTAGTTGAAGCATCATCATCAAAGCGAAGAACGAAAAGGTAATGCCACCGCCAAAGGTTTCAGCCAAGTAGGGAAAGGTAAACGTAATGATGGTTGCCAAAATCCAGTGCGTAAAACTTCCCAAGGCTTGTCCATAAGCACGGACTTCGTTAGGAAAGATTTCGGAGATAAATACCCAAATAACAGCTCCTTGTGAAAAACCAAAAAAGGCGATATAGAAGAATAAATAAAAAGAAACGTTGATGCCGATATTGCCAGAGAAGAAAGCTTGTGCCACTAAGGTCAAGGACGCAATTAGCCCAATTGAACCGTAAAACATCAATACTTTTCGTCCAAATTTATCAATAAGAGAGATGCCTAAGAGCGTTGAAACCAAGTTGATAAGTCCAATGCCTGCCGAAGAAAGTAGGGCAGAATCTTTGCCTAAACCTGCCATTTCAAAAATACGGGGAGCAAAATAAATAATGGCATTGATACCCGATACCTGATTGAAGACGGCAAATAAAACCGCTAACAAAACAGGCTTACGATAGGCAGCTTTGAAAAGCAAGGTAAAGTTTTGGGTATTACGTTGATTGGCTTGTTTTTGAATGGCATTAATTACTTCTTCTGCCGAAGAAGAATCAATAATCATCAAGGTTTTACGAGCCATGGTGACATTACCTTTTTTCAAGATAAGCCATCTTGGGCTTTCAGGAATGCTAATCGCTGTGATTAAGAAAATAACTGAGGGGAACGCTTGTACGCCCAACATCCAACGCCATGCATTGATACCAATGTCGGTTAATAAATAGTTAGACAAATAGGCCATCAGAATACCAAAAACCACATTGAATTGAAACATGGCTACTAAACGCCCACGTTTTGCTGGTGGAGCAATTTCTGAAATATACATGGGAGCAATCACTGAAGAAACCCCTACACCAAGCCCACCTAAAAAACGGAAGATTAAAAATGTTGTCCATTCTAAAGCAACGGCAGTACCTAAGGAAGCCAATAAATATAAAATGGCAACCATGATTAGGGTAATCTTTCTACCATATTTTTCGGCAGGAATACCGCCAATTAAAGAGCCTAATACGGTTCCTACTAAGGCAATGGATACGGTAACGCCATGTTCAAATACACTTAAATTCCATAATTTTTGAAGCGTTTGTTCTACCCCTGAAATAACGGCGGTATCAAAGCCAAATAAAAAACCTCCTAAAGCAGCCGACAAAGCCCAGAGAAATATTTTCGATTGTTGATTCATCAGTAAACGAGTTTCGTTGTTTTGTGAATCAAAATTATCCTCTTTCTACTCGGCTAAGACTACGGCAATCACTCAAATACTTCCAAATTTGATACAATCGTATTATGTGATTGATTTTTAACTACTTAGTAACAAAAATAGCAGCCTATTAAAGCTGCTATGTTAAAAATTGATACGTCTATTTCAAGCTTTGATACCTTAACTATTTCTGAATTGAGAAGGGGTTTCACTCGTTTTCTGTTTAAAGAAGGTAGTGAAATAACTGGCGTTGTTAAAACCTATTTCAAAGGCAATTTCAGCAATGGTTTTATCGGTTTCTTTCAATAATGCTTTTGCTTTTAAGAGCTTATAATCGGCAATGTAGTCGGTTACATTTTTATTAGTCAAGGCAGAAATTTTTCGGAATAATTGAACTCTTGACATACCCAATTCCTGACTTAATTTTTCTACTGAAAGCGTACTGTCTTTGATATTTTTCTCAATCAGTAATTCAAACTCTAACAAGAATTTGCGTTCGCTCTTTTGTACTTGACTTGGGTTGACAATTTCTCCCGAAAAACGACGACGCATCCGATCACGGTTGATGAGTAGCCCTTTTACTTGTTCCTCTAACAATTGTAAGTTAAAAGGTTTGGCCATGAAAGCATCTGCTCCTGCTTTTGTGCCTGCTATTTGACTTTCCATTTGTCCTTTTGCCGTGAGTAATACCACTGGAATATGCGAGGTTCGGAAATCTTCCTTGATTTTTTTGGTTAGGGCAAAGCCATCCATTTCTGGCAACATGACATCGCTGATAATAAGGTCAGGGATGTAATCCAAAATCTCTTGCCAGCCTTTTTCTGCTGTTGTAACGTTCACGACATGATATTCTTTACACAGTTTCTCTTTCAAGAATAGATTTAAATCTGTGTTGTCTTCAATCAAGACAATGGTATTTTGTAGTGGTTTTCCATCAACCTCTTTAACGACAGGACTTAGTAAATCGTCCTCAATCCAATGGGTATTCGGAATATAAGCTGTTTCCGTTGGGATTTCAATCAGGGTGTTGGCACTTAAAAAAGGTAATTCAATATGGAATGTTGTACCTTTCCCTTTTTCCGAAATTAAGGTAATTTCTCCTTGATGTAAACTCACAAATTCTCGGGAAAGAGCCAATCCTAATCCAGCCCCAAAGGACACATTTTGATTGCCTCGATAAAATAAATCGAAAGCTCGTTCTTTCTCTTCTGATGTCATGCCTATTCCGTTGTCCGAAATAATGATTTCAATCTTATCGCCTTTTTTCAAGAGGCTTATGTGAATTAAACCGCCTTGTGGTGTGTATTTAAAGGCATTCGAAATAATATTGAACAGAACTTTATCCAGTTTTTCGGTATCAAACAAAAAAGGTAAGTTCGATAAAGCACAAATAAATTGCAGGTCAATTTGCTGTTTTTTAGCCTTTAAGGTAAAATCGGTTACAATATCCTTAACAAAAACGACCAAATCTTGCTTACGGATTTCTAGTTCCATTTTTCCAGCATCCAACTTCCGTAATTCTAAAAGCTGATCCACTAATCGTAACAAGCGATTGGCATTTTTATGAATCAATTGTAAGGTGTATTTCGTTTCTTTAGGCTCAAAATGTTTGCGTTGAAGCAGGTCTTCTGAAGGGGCAAGAATCAGACTGAGTGGCGTTCTGAACTCATGCGAGATGTACGAATAAAAACGTAATTTATCTTCGGTTGCCTGTCTTGCAAGGTTTGAAATTTTCTCAATTTCATCCTTTTGCTTCAAAATTTCTTGGTTCTGAAAAGCTAACTGAGCATTAGATTGCTGTTTTTCTCGAAGTAAATAATACAAAAACCCTCCTAACAAAATGACAATAACGAGTAGGGTCGTTGTAAAATACAATACGTTGCGTTGCGATGAAAAGATAGCATTTAACTCCTGCATTTTAAATATTTGCCGTTCAATATCCCTTTGTTGCTCTTGTAATTTCTGAATTTGAGAGAGCATGATACTGACATTTTTAGGCTCGATAACGGTCGTAAAAAGCTTATTCTCTTTCTGAAAAGGCTGTTTTTTCAAGATTTTAGCCGCAAGTTGAATCGCTTCTTCTCCACCTGTTGGATACAACACCGTGGCATTAATCATCCCTTTTTGTACCATATCAAGTCCTTCCTCTTTTCCTGCTAGTCCATCTACCCCAATGATTTTAATTTTTTTGTCTAGCCCTAACGCCTTACAAACTTGGTAGGAACTCAAGGCAAAACGGTCGTTATGAGCAAATATCAAATCAACCTGATGACTTTTCAGATAGGTCCTTAAACTATCTGCAAAATGCGAATCAACCCACAAGGTTTGAAGAAAGTGGATAGCAGGATAGGGTTTTATCGCTTGTATAAAACCTGCATTTCTGTCAATTGTAGGGCTTGTATTTGGGCCAGAACCAATAGCGATTACATTCCCTTTTCCTTTCAAAAGCAAATTGGCATACGCACCCGCATTTTGTCCTACTAAGGTATTGTCTGCCCCAACAAAAGCCGTATATTCTTTTGACTGAATATCTCTGTCGATTAACAATACAGGGATTCCTGCGTGATAAGCTTTTTCAATAATGGGCGTCATCAATTTACTTTCGTTAGGTGAAACGATTAATAAATCAACACGATCTTCAATAAACTCCTGTATCTGATTGATTTGTAGCTCATTATTACCTTTAGCATCCTTCATTATCAACTGCATTTCAGGAGAAAAAGACAATTCTCTATCCATCCCTTTTTGCATATTTTGTCGCCAACTATCATCTGTTATACACTGTGAAAAACCGATTGTATAGCTAGGAGACTTCTGCTCAGATTGGCAACTCAATAGCCATAAACATCCAAGCATACCCAATACATTCCGTGGAAATTTACTAGTGAAAATAATGGGGATTTTCATACGTTTTTCATCTAAAAAGTTTAATTCAACCACTTGGTTGCTTATTTAAGAATGATCGCTTCTAGGAATAGTGATCTTTATTATTTAGTCCTTTCTCTGACATCTTTAAACGAAAGTAGGATAGTTCCTCAAATAAGCATTGCTTTTCAAGAAACTATCCCAAACTAATTTTCGAAAATAGTATCGCTATTTCCAGACACGTTGTAACGGAGTTACCGTTAACTGCTTAATTTTCAGAGCTGAACCCTTGACGTGCAAGCGTAATTGAGTGAAATTTTCGGTAGGAAAAAAAATATCTGTCATCACCGTTGCACCATTATCCGCAAACAACTCAGCCGAAGCTACATCAAAAAATACCTTTAAGGTCACTGTTTTCTGTTTTGAAGCACGAGGGGCAACGTGTACTGTTGAGGCAAATTTGGGAGAAAAGGTATTTGTTCCAGCTTTTGTTCTATCGCTCACAAATTGATTTTTCTCTGAATCATAGCCAATCAAATAGCGTTCTCCTTTGCTATTCGATAATTCTAACTGAATAAGGCTATTTTTTTGAGGTTTTTCAAATGAAAGTTCCACTTCTGCCAACGTTGGTACAAAGCCCAATGTTGGCACTAGCGATGAATTACTTTTCAAGACCTGATTAGCAATACGATACGGTTTGACCGTTGCGATATGTAATAAATCCGTCTCTTTTACAGGCTTTGTTAGCAAGCGATAACCGTCTTCTGTAGTAGCTAAAGACAAGGTTCTTGGTAACGTACACGCACTACGCCAAGGATTAGTTGGCACTTGATTGGCATAGTCCCAATTACTCATCCAGCCAATCATGATTCTTCTACCATCTTTTTCTGGTACATCGTTCCAAGTAACACCTGCATAATTATCACGACCATAGTCAAGCCAAACGCCTTGTTTATTCGCCACATTTTCCTTGAATTTTTCGTCTAATACAAAGGTTTTTCCGTCAAAATCACCCACAAAATACTGTGTTCCAGAACCACCATTGGGCGAGCCTGGGTTAATATTGACAATCAGAATCCATTTCGTTTCTTGCTTATTGGCTACTTGAAGTGGGAATAAATCAGGGCATTCCCAAACCCCACCATGTCCTCCGACATCTTTGCCAAAATCCCCTGTATGTTTCCAATTTTTCAAATCGTTTGAAACCCAAAACTCCACATGATCTTGTACTGCTAAGGTCATTGCCCATTGCTTATGTTGAACATCCCAAGATACTTTTGGATCTCTAAAATCACGAATTCCTTGACTTGGAATCACGGGATTATTGGCATATTTAGTCCATGTACGTCCTTTGTCATTACTATAAGCAATGCCTTGTGACTGGATTTTTTCAAGCCCTTTTTTCTCGCCCACCATGTCATGATAAGTAAAAATAGCGATTAACGGAGGTTGATTATTCACCCCAAAACCAGAGGTATTTTGCCAATCTACGACCGCACTTCCCGAAAAAATATAGCCTAAACTATCAGGAAATAGGGCGATAGGTAGATTTTCCCAATGGACTAAATCAGTAGAAATTGCATGTCCCCAGTGCATAGGCCCCCATACTTTATCGTCAGGATAATGCTGGTAAAACAAGTGATACTCGCCTTCATAATAGACCATTCCATTCGGGTCATTCATCCAACCCCTAGGAGGGGAAAAATGAAAAGCAGGGCGATGAGCTTCTTGATATAAATTAGTTTCGTGTTGTTGAGCCATGCTTTCTCGATGAAATAAAACGCCTAACAGTAGGACGAAAATACAATACTTGATTCGTTGAAAATACATTCTAGTTGATGTTATAAATATGTTAGAATCCTTGTTATAGATTCAAAAGTAACAAGATAATAACCATTCCACTATCAGTTATCACTCTGATATATAAAGTTTTGTTACAATATATAACATACTAATAAACAGTTGTTTATACTGTATTTTAGAAACTATAATCATTACTACTATTGTTTATGTTACTAGCTTTTCAAAAATTGTTACATGCTGCAAAATACCCATAATGAAATTGATAGATTCCCCTTTTAAAAGTCTTGAATCAGGCTGCATACCATTCAAAATGGGTTGATACAAAAAACGATAGCAGATAAAAATGTTTTTGTTAACTTTTTATCTGCTATCGTTCTAACATGTTAAAACTGCTTGTCAATAGTTATGTATGCTATTTCGTCAAAATAGTTGACGTTATAGTTCTTTTACAATCTTGGCTGGAACACCTGCCACCACCACATTATCAGGTACATCTTTTGTAACAACAGAGCCTGCGGCCACGACAGCGTTTCTACCTACCGTTACGCCAGGAAGGATAATTGATCCAGCTCCAACCCAAGCATTTTTCTTTATCAGAACAGAAGCTAACACTAATGATTTACGCTCAGTTGGTTTTAGTGGATGACTCTCTGTGATTAATTGAACATTGGGGCCAATAAGTACGTCGTCTTCAATCGTAATACCGCCCAAATCCAAGAAGCTACAACCATGATTGATAAATACATTTTTACCAATGGTAATGAATTTGCCAAAGTTGGTATGAAAAGGTGTAAAAACAGTGGACGAATCATCCACTGTGTTACCTATAATTTTACCCAAAAAATCTCTGATTTCTTCGGGTTCGGTAGCATTATTAAGAGCAACTGAAAGTCTTTTGGTAACGTTTACCTGTTCAAAGACCTTATAAAATTGAGGGTCGTCATTTTGTATGATTCCGCCCTCCAACATTCGCTCAAATATGTCTTCTTCCATAATAACTATTGTGAAAATACTCTACTTCAATTTTAATTTAGTTCGTGGGCAAAAAACTGTTATTAGGAGGATATGTGTCTTTTGAAAATCACAATGCCATTATCTACTTTAGTTAATTCTTGTGAATGTCTTTCTGAAATTGTAATTAAGCGTTACATTCCACATAAAATCTTTATTATAGGGGATATTTCCGTGAATAACGGTTCCTTTTGATAAGCGACTTTGAATTACACTCGGAGATGGATGTTGTTGGGTAAGAGTAAAGACTGAGCTAACAAGCAATAATATAATTGTTTTGAACTTATTCATTGTCAGTGATTTAAAATTGTTGGGTGCATTTAAATAATCAAACGAAAGGTACAAAATTTACCTTTCGTTTGATTTAATTGAAATAGATAAATTAGAAAAATGCACTCAATAAAGATTCACTTTTGTTTGCAATTATATAGCTGTCAGATTGTACTTGCATCAATTACATAACGATAACGTGCTTATTTATCCACCACTTTTCTCCAAGCCTCATTGATTTCTTCGGCTTTGATAATTTCTATTTGTGGGTAAATCTTATGTTCAGCACAGTAATCCATCACTTCTTGGGTCTCGGGAATACCACCGATGAGCGAACCATTGAAGTTTACACGGTTAAAAATCATGTTGAAATTATTAATCATTAGCTGTCCATTGATGGGTTGCCCTACTTGTGTAAAAAAGCCATAAGGTTTCACACAATCAATATAACTCGACATTTCGTAAGCATAAGGAACGGTAGAAATCATAAAATCTAATTTACCTTTCCATGGCTTTAATTTATCCATTGTATCTACCACAATTACTTCTTTCGCACCAAAACTTTTGATGTCTTCTACTTTGGCAGCAGATGTCGTAAAAGCATATACTTCTGCTCCTTTTGAAACAGCTAATTTAATCGCCATGTGTCCCAATCCTCCGATACCAACTACGCCAATTTTGTCTCCTTTTTTCACTTCTACTTTCATCAATGGCGAATAGGTAGTAATGCCTGCACAAAGCAAGGGTGCGGCAAACTGCAAATCCATATTCGCAGGAATTTTGATGGCAAAATGCTCCGTCACCACAATATTGTTGGCGTATCCTCCTTGCGTAATTCCAGTTGGGGATGATTTTTCGGGTGTCCCATAAGTGCCGACCATACCTGTGGTTTCGCAGTGTTGCTCTTCTCCTTTTTTACAACTTTCACATTCCATACAACTATTTACCATACAACCTACGCCCGCTTTATCACCTACTTTAAATTTGGTTACACTTTTGCCAACCGCAGTTACTATGCCTGCAATCTCGTGTCCTGGCACTTGTGGATATTGTTGTTTCCCCCAATGTCCTTTGATTGTATGAATATCTGAGTGACAAATCCCAGAAAATTTAATGTCAATCAAAATATCATGATTTCCAACTGGTCTGCGTTCAAAACTCCACGCATCCAATTTCCCCTGCTCGTTTTTTCCTGCGTAGCCTTTGGCTTTTATGTTCGTACTCATGTTCCTTATTTTGTTTATTTGTGAAAAAAATGGTGTTGAATTTGCAAGCATAATCCCGGCACTCAATACAGCAGATTGTTGTACAAACTCTCTTCTCGACGCATTCTTGTCTTTTTCTTGCATACCATTTTTTGTTAAAGTGTAACTTATTCCAAACCTTATCAAGGTTTTCGTTAAAAGGAAATGAGTGAAAATTTGTTAATGTATTGATTGTAAATACTTTTCTCTACTCTAATTCAAACTTTACCATTACATTTTTTGTCCCCAATGCAGCCGCCAACCCCGCAGGATTATCAATATGCCCGAGGGGTGTATAGCTGTACGATGTTGAAAATGTTTTGTAGAAAAGTACCAAAGTATTGGAACCATACATTAGTAAATCTCCATTTTGGATAATACCAGGATTTGAAGCATTTGTAGGTAAAGCAATCGGCAAATCAAAAAACTTTTCGTTGGCATTTAAGTCAGTCATATTGATTGTCATTGGCAGTTGAGCCTTGAAAGCCGTTGCCGTAGCATTATTATTAAATGTAGCGGTGAAAATATTTGTACCAATTGTTATCTTCATTTTCTTATTAGTTGTATCAGAAGGGTTATTGGGATTAACAATGTTTACCAATTGAACGGTTTCGTTCTTATTACAAGCAAACAATTGAACGCAGATTAAACTGGCTAATGTTAAGGGGATGATTTTCATTTCTGTGTAAGTTTAATTAATTATACTTGATGAATTTTTCAGGAATACCCCAACAGTCACTTCGGGTAGAATGATAGTACCTGAATTTAGGGCAACTGAACGTTTATTTGTAACCGTCACTTACTCAAAAACCTTGTAAAATTGAGGGTCGTTGTTTTGTATGACTTCACCCAAGAACATTTGGTTAAAAATATCTTCGTCTCTTTGATTTCTAACTTGTTTGATAACACTGCAAGTTGAATATTCTTTAAAAAGGAATCTTACACAATTAGCTATTTAACTTATGTAATTCCCATTTCTAAAAATAGTTAACAAAGGTATTCCAGTCGTTACCCATTTGGGTAACGATTATCAAATAAATAATTAAGAATTTCAAACCTATTATGTGCGTAGTGATTTGGGAGTAGTACCCGTAATTTTCTTAAAGAAGTTGTTAAAGTAGGTGGGGTATTCAAAACCAAGTGCATAGGCAATATCAGCAATATTCCAATCCGTATGTTGCAACAGGGCTTTCGCTTCGCTAATAATTCGTTCAGATATGTGCGTGGTTGTAGGTTTGCCAGTAACTTCTTTTACGGCTCGGTTTAGGTAATTGGCGTGGACATTTAGATTTTTTGCATAATCCTGTGCTGTTTTTAATCGTAGTGGTTTTTCAGTGTCTTCAATCGGGAATTGTCTTTCCAACAGTTCTAAAAATACGGATGTAATACGAGAAGAGGCATTTCTATGTTGATCGAAATTTTCAGAAGGCTGTAGTTTCAAGGCTTCGTGAATAATCAAATTGATGTAATTACGAATTAAATCGTCTTTATAGACATAGCTAGTCTTTTGTTCCTCAATCATTTTCTGAAAGAGGGTACTTAAAAACGCTCGTTGTTGTTCTGTTATTTTTAGAATAGGTGTACCATCAATCCTAAATAGGGGAGAATGTTGCAAACTTTCCGAACGGTCTGACTTTAAAAACTCTTCCGAAAATAAACAAGTATAGCCTACATAACTTGTTGAGATTGTCTCCCAAGAATAGGGGATGTGGGGATTTCCGAAAAATAAAATAGTTCCCTCGGCATCAAAACTTTTGTCGGCGTAATGAATGACACTCTGTCCTGTTGTCATACAAATTTTATAAAAATCTTTTCTGCTGTAAATACGAGTGGCATTGCCATCGCTTTCTATTTGGAAGACATTAAACCCTTTTAGCTTTAGTTCATTATTGAACTCTGAAATCGAACGTGTAATTTTATTTCCCATTCTACAAAGTTAAGAAAATCAAATACTTGAATTGTATTGATAATTTATTTTTGCTCTATTGGAGTCTTTAATCTGATGAGAAATACTATGAATTTAATCAGGAATCAATTACGATAAAACTTAAATCGAAATTCTTTCGGACTAACACCCACTTCCTTTTTAAATACTTTCGAAAAGTAAGGAGGATTCTCAAAACCTAATTCATAGCCAATTTCCGAAACAGATTGTTCGCTCCCTATCAATAGATTCTTAGCCTTATTTTAGTCCAAAATGGTAATTTAATCTTTTTGGCTTAAAAACAAAGATGCCGCCTCTAAATCTAAAGGTGGCATCTTTG
>JBMLRK010000231.1:7515-7815 GCA_049241065.1 Spirosomataceae bacterium | reverse complement strand
AATATCTTTTCAGTCGGGATATTCGGAGCAATCATTTTATTTCTTTATGCTAATCAAAGAATAGTTTTGAATATCATCGATGAATGGAATAACATACCGTAGTTTTCGCTTTATCACATTAACCAAGCCATACATAATGCCTATTAATCGCAATTTCTCTATTTGCTTCGTTTTTGTAACCCTAACATATTTATTTGTTGGAGTTTTTAATGATGAACCTTTATGGAGTGGTTACACCTTATTTACCAAGTATAGACCGACTACTCAATTTTTATTTTATCCACTTTAGTGTATTTCTAT
>JBMLRK010000231.1:0-7505 GCA_049241065.1 Spirosomataceae bacterium | reverse complement strand
TTTTCTCCAAAAGATGGCGAACGTTTTGAGGAGTTCGTTATTAGTCAACATTATGAGAGCGAACAAGCTGATAATGCTACTGTTTTATCGAAAACGAATCCACTGATTCCCTTACTTTTAATTGGGTTTTCGTTATATTTCCTTTGTGCTGGAATCTACCAATCAATTCGTAAATACAATCAATGAATATAAAAGCGAAGACTCTATCTACTTTATGAAAATACTAACTCTAAAATCATTGCTCATATACTTAGCCCTTATACTAGGTATTGTTCTGACATATCACCAATCCTTAGTTATTCCGTTTCTATGGAATAATGAGAACGCTATTCAACTTATGACCATCCATTTATCACAAAAAAAGTATTCGATGACAGTCTTCTACCTACCATCTAATGCGACAAGCCAAGACTACGTACAAATACGAAAAAGAGATAAAATTACTGGAAATGAATCTATTGTAGGTAATTACGAACGGTTTCAAGGCATAGAAAAATATCGTCAGCTCAATGGCTCATTCCTTGAAATCATTCTACTAGATACCGCTAGTTATCCCCCCAGAAAAGACACTGTTCAAATTGCTATTGAATAGGATAAACAGCGACTTAGTCGCTAAACCATACCTGCACTGATTGCAAATCAGTGCAAGCGGAAAACAGAGCTACTTAAACAAAATAACCCTGACAGGGCAAAAAGACCGCTGTCAGGGTTATCCCAGAGGGATTATACATCGGTAAAAACAAGCAGGCTTAGGCTAGTCTCATTACCTCCCTTTAATCGCTAAATCATTTTCTCCTGCCCATTGGAATAGGTCTCTTTTCTGAATAGCGGCAGCCATCAAATCGGGGAACATATCGGGAGTGCAGGCAAATACGGGTATTTCGTGTCGGGCAAAAAACTTGGCATTATGGCTGTCGTAAAACGGACTTCCCTCGTCGTTTAGAGCCAACAGACAAATTACTTGTACGCCTGATTCGACCAAACTTACGGCTCGTTTTTGCATTTCATCGACATTACCTCCTTCGTACAAATCGGTGATTAATACCAGAATGGTATCATCAGGTTTTTCGATGATTCCTTGACAATATTTTAGAGCCAGATTTATATCCGTTCCTCCGCCCAATTGCACACCAAAAAGTAAATCTACAGGGTCGTCTAGGTCTTCGGTTAAGTCCACCACTTGAGTATCAAACACAACCATTTGCGTTTTTACATGAGGCAATGAAGCCATCACCGCCCCAAAAATCCCCGAATAAACCACCGATGTTCCCATAGAACCACTTTGGTCTAAACATAAGACAATATTCTTTAAGATACGCTTCGATTTTCGTCCAAAACCAATGCGTATTTCTGGAATAATTGTTTTATAATCAGGCTGATAATGCTTTAAATTTTTACGAATCGTCGTATTCCAATCTATTTCGTTATAGCGTGGATTTCGCAAACGATTGGTTCGATTTAGTACGCCCGAAAGTGCCGAAATTGTTTTTTGTGCTAATTTCTGCATCAATTCTTCTACCACCTTTTCAACCACTCGTCGAGCGGTATCTTTTGTTTTAGCAGGAATCAATTTACCTAGTTCCATCAAGGTGGCTACCAGATGTACATCGGGTATCGCCTGTTCCAAAATCTCAGGTTCGAGCATTAATTTTCGCTGCAATTCGGGATGTTTTAAGGCATCATTTTGCATGACTTTGACGACACTGTTGGGGAAAAAATTACGAATATCTCCCAACCAACGGGCAACGCTGGGGTTAGAGCCTTCGCTCCCCCCTTTGCCTTTTTCGCCTGTGTAATCAAACTTTTGTTTTTTGTCAAAGTCATATAAAGCCGACAACGATTTATCAAGCTGTATTTCGGAATCCGACAAGGCACAGCCTGTGCCATCGGCTTCATCTCCCCCGAGAATTAACCGCCATTTCTTTAGGGTTTCGCTGTTTTCTATCATAGGGGTGCAGCCAAAGCATTCAGTGCTTCCATATCAGACATTACTTCCGAGTACACGATGGTTGGCACGTCTTTGAAGGCAATCAAACGCTCATCGTTTTCGTGTTGCGGCTCGTCATAGACGTAGTTACCAAATCGTACTACTCCCTTTTTCACGAACATCACACTCTCTATTTCGGCATTATATTCTAAATAGCCAACCCCAATCCCCCCTAGTTGTGTGGTAATGGCGGTAATACCCAATTCAGCAAAATCTTTGAAATAACTAGCAATCGCCCCGCCGTCAATCACAGAACCTCGGTACCAACCTAATTTTTCTAGCGTGCCTACGTAGCTATACCCTACGACTTGTGAACCTTGATATTTTTTCGAAATTTTGACATTTCCGTCCGCTTCCTCTAAGGCTACTACGTTACGTTGTAACTGAGGGAAAATCGGTTCTAAACCAGCGTCAGACAGAGCATTTGTCCAATACTCAATTTGTGCTTCCGATAAACTCATTGGGTGAACAATACCGCACTCAAGTCCTTCTG
The DNA here is from genome assembly GCA_049241065.1 of Spirosomataceae bacterium. Classification (GTDB taxonomy): domain Bacteria; phylum Bacteroidota; class Bacteroidia; order Cytophagales; family Spirosomataceae; genus JALRIJ01. The sequence goes on along the minus strand of JBMLRK010000231.1, from coordinate 5,025 downwards.
ACAATTCAAACTCATCGCCTTTTTCGTTGATTAATGTTTGGTCTTGCTGACATATAAAGGTATCGACCAACTCATTTTTATCGTTGAAAATACCCCAAACAAGACGAATGGCGTAAGCAAACATCACAGGATTTTCCATGAAAAGGCTTTGCCATTTGTCAACCGTCCATTTACGTTGAATCACCAAATATTGCTCTAAACGTCCCGACTGCGACTTGACAATATCCTTAATTTCTTTGCCCATTTCCTTAAACTCATCCGCTAATTCCTGACTAATTCCTTTTGGAGGAGATTTCATCAATTTATTGTCTTCATTTAAAAAGGCCAACTTAAAGTCGGTATTGATAAAGGCACGGTAGCTATCATCTCCCACTTCAAACGTTCGGAAGATGCCATCAAAATCGAAATTCGGAATGATGGTATCGGCTAAATCATAAGGCGTAATACCCAATTCTTGAGCTGCAATCGCAAAAGAATCCACGGCAGCCGCTCCGATATTTTTGTTTTTATTTTTATATTTTCGAGAATAAAACTCCACTGCTCGCAAGGCTCTTGTTGACCCTTGTAAAGCCAATGCTTTCACAATATATTCTGCCATTTTACCTCGACTGCCTTCGGCAAATTCATTGATTTTTTTCTTGAATAAATCAATGATTGAGTCATCGCCTAGCATTCCGACTAGTGTCAAACAAAACTTAAATTTGGCATCTGCTCCATTGTCAAAATAAAGCGTCATTAATCCCTTCGCAAAGTCGGCACTTGTAGCTCGGTCAATCATCGAAAGCAATGGTTTTGCCTCCCTATCCGTCTGAATATCCTTGGCTCTACTCATTCGATAAAACAGAAAACGAATTACCTCTGAATCAATTACTTCCTGCGTATCTTTCCAGTGTAAAGCAGGCATTTTGCTTTCATCCAACCACCAATCTAAGGCTTTGTCTAACTTACCTCGCACTTTAGCTCTCGCCACTTTTTCTAGCAAGTCCTCTTTTGAAACATCCGAAGGCAATAAACCTGCCACAGCCTCTAACATGGTGTCACGAGCATCGTCATTTTTCTCAGCATCAATGGCATTCATCAAAATTTCATTGGCTCTATCCGTTCGGAGAAGCGACAACAGCAACGCAGCCGTTTGTCTTGACTCCGCTTTTTTATCCGCTAACATTTTTTCCGTTTCAGGAATAATTCGTTCGCCCAATTTCGCCAAACAAATAGCAGCTAACTCCCGTAATCGTTTCGATTTATTTTTGGTATAAGCCCAAACCTCCGCTTCATAAGGCTGAAAATCAACGGTTGTCAATAATTTAAGCAAGTTTGGATAATACTCTTCGGTATTGTAAGCATTGCTAGGAAATTCGCCCTTAGGAGAAAATACGATAGGTAAAAAACGCTCTTTGTAACCCGCCAAAGCCGCATTTAAGATTTGATTTTTATAATCACTCGTACAGGCCAATCCAAACACTTCGACGATGCAATCAAATACTCGTTCGTCCCCTGATTGGGTTGCCTCTCGCATCATCAATTCAAATGAACTCTGATAGCCTCTTTTTACAGGATCCCAAATCTGAAAATCTGCATAAAAAGATGCCCCAGCATTAAACATTTGCGTTCTTACCTGCTCTAAAAATAAGAGTTGAAAAGCTACTTTCTTTTCGGAATAAATTTCAGGGAATTTTGTCTTGAAAAACTCTCCCACCCCATAAATAGACGATATAGAGGTCATTTTGGGTAATAATTCCTCCACAAGTGGTAGATATTTTTCTTTATTTTTATTCAAAAGCATTTCTGCCACCAAAATATTGAAGGCATCCAATTCGTCGAAACCCTTATAAATTCTCAGGAAATGAGCGACATTTCTTTCCGCAAAATCAGGCTCTACTTTCAGTAATAAGTTAAATAACTGATCATTCACATGATCGGGATTCAACGACAGCAAGCTTTCATCCGCCTTTACACTTTTCACCAAGAAATGGGCAAGCGGCGTTAATGTTCCATCTTCTTCATACCAGTGTTCTCCAGCACTAAAATTCAGTAAGTTGGTCACGAGTTCTTTTTCTCCAAAATTTGTTTTATCCCACTGCTTTAGCAAAGCTTGAAATGTTGCCTCTGTCTTATTTTGTCTCAATTCTGGAAGCAGGTACGAACCAAAAAAGAGCGTATCAAAATAGTTTGTCATGGATTTCATCAGCCCACTTCCGCTATTCGGATCTGTCCAATAAGCAGGCATTGTAATTGCCTCAAAAAGACGTTCGTCTTCTTCTTTCCATTCGGCAAGCGGGGCAAACACGAGCAACAATTGCTTTAGATGGTAAAAATCTTCGGGCATGGGGCTTGTAGGTAAGGGCTTCGAAGCATCGTTCACATAGTCGATGATTTCATTCGACAAATTGACAAGATCGGGGTAATAACTACTAACAGCAGCAATCGAATTCAGGTACTCTTCAATACGTTGTTGTCTTTCTTGGTAAGTCATGGTTCTATTGGTTTATGCCCAAAAGCATCGTTAGGGTTGGTAACGATTTCTCGGCATTTTCGGTATTAAACAGTTTGTTTTGTGTCAGAATATTCATTTCAGTGTCCTGATTGACTACGCCAACTTTAGCTTTTTCGCCAATTTGTCGCCTTTCTGCGTATTCAAATTTAGAAAAAGTGCGTCGTAAAATCGGCAACAATTCCGTAAAAATAGTGCTTGGCAATTGCTCTACCCAGCGATAAATTAAGTTCCAAAGCCGATGGTCGTAAATCAAAATCATGCCACTTCCTTTCAAGAAACCTTCAATCCATGCCGCCACATCCACGGGGTCGTTGTTACTCGACAAGGCGTAGGCTAAGTGACGATTGGTTTCTTCCTCGGATAAATACTGAGCATCTGAAAGCAAGCGACAAGTACAGCCCAAAATTAACGCATGAACACCCGATTTTTCCACGAGCCTTTGAAGCGACTCAAACCAAAGGGCATCGGTTGCTGCGGTATCCATCAAACGAACCGCCTCACCTACTTGCCCTATCTTGACAAACATGGCTTCGGCGGTGGCTTCGTCCAATCCATAACAGGCATTCGGCAAACCAATCGTAATACGCACAATTAGCCCATCGACAATCGTCTGCATCATCGACAAGTCCGTTTTTCGTACGTTGCCATAGCGACTCACCTGTACCAAAGGCGGATAAGCAGCCATCAAATCCATGACATCAGCCGAAATAGTTGCCAATTCGTTCACCTTGTCCAACAGGGTATCCACGATGTCAAAAAGTTCAGCAGGAATTGTTTTCTGAATCCATTCCGCTACGATTCCAACCGAACGTTCCTTTTCGATTGCCTTAACAATGGTCTGTTGAGCAGCAATTTCGATGGTATTTCCCCAAAATGCCAAATCAATTAAGGCAATCATCATTTCGGGCTTCCATTCTAGTTTCCACGCCTCTTTGAATGTCCCTTTACTTTTGACACCCATTCTTTTTGCCCACGTAATCCCCAAAATTTCAAGCCGATGCAGGAAAATACTTCGATTCAAATCGTTTTCGTTCCGTAAATCCAAATCGTATTGCTTGGCATTGGCAGTCAGAGGCAAACGTAAGCGTTTAATGCTTCGTTCAAAATCCTCTTGCAAAGGCACTTTCGGAATATCTGCGGGTACTTTCCCTAAACGCTTTCCAATAATCAATTGTTCTCGAACCAAATTCAACATGATGCCGTCGCCCATGCACATAACCGCCAACGTAGCCTCGTTCAGTTCCTCTAAATGCGGTTGAGAAAGCCCTCGCAAAGCGGCTAAACTTTCCGCCAAACGGACAGCCTCAATGACATGAGCGGTAGAAATATCGACCTTTTTTTTCCGAAAAACACCCGCCACTTTCGTTAGCCAACGTAAATCGTATTCTTTAGGTGTTTTCCAAATATGTTCAAACCAACCAGGCGAATCAATCCCAGCTCCGTAGCCCGATTGCGTAGAAAGTCGCTGATTTGTCCACGGAATCCATGTAGCCAATACCTTAATTTTCGTTTTGGGTAATGCTTTGATGATTTTGGTATCAGCCTTTGCCGATTTGTCCAATTCTTGTAAAGCAGGAGCGTGCCAAGCCCCACAAACTACTACGATGTTGGTATATAACTCATTTTGAGCCTTGCGAATGAGTTCACGCATGTAGGCTTCTCGGTAGCCATTTTCTTCTTCCAAAGAAGACGGTATTTGCTGTTCTCTAAGCGAGGTCATGGCTAACATGACCGCCTCGAAATGTTCCGCAGCACCTGCCTTGACAGGATTTTTCTCAAAATGATGCTCCCAAAATTGTTCGCCCGAAGCAAAGCCCGATACCTCCGCCAAGTAACTAAGCGGGTCACGAGAAATACGTCTTTCGGGTAATTCAAAAGGTACATCCTCTCCTTCTGAATCCGCTATTTCGGTAGCTTCTTCTGCTAACTTCAAAGCCTCCTTCTCTTGTCGTTGGTTATCTATCTGAAAACCAATGGCAGCAGGCAAATCCATCGCTCGCAAGGGAATTTGGTGTTTATTGGCATAGACTGCCGCCACCCATTCGGGCGAATAGGCGGCAAAGGGATAAAAAGACGATTGTTTCGGATTTTCAGTATTATAAATCATCACCGAAACAGGTGGTTTTAAGTCGGCATGACCTACCAACGCAAGTGCATTGGTAATTTCGGGAGGACCTTCGACCAGAATAAGGTCTGGACGCAGTTCTTCCAAACGCTCTGCCACATTTTTTGCCGACCCCACCCCATGATGACGAATACCGAGAATTGTTATGGGCATAGTTTCAATTTGTACATTGTGTGAACGATGTTACTGAGTGATAATTTTAGATTTTGAATGTTGGATTTTGAATTTAAGTAACCCGATATAGTTAACCACACAGTCACAGAGAAAACATAGTTATGTAAAATCTGAGAATCAATTATTTATATCTACTTTGTTCGTATATGATGAACCTGTTTAAACTTTCGTAGAACCGCTGGCGTAAGCAATGAATATATTCTGTTTGAGCGCAGCGAGTTTATATATTCTT
>JBMLRK010000230.1:0-3522 GCA_049241065.1 Spirosomataceae bacterium | reverse complement strand
CGACTAAAATATTCAATACCTAATTACAATAAAGCTGACCTTATTTAGTTATTATAAGCGTAGTTAAAGAATGTTAAAAACCTAATTTAACCTCTCAAGACTAAGAAAATAATCCTACTTTTGCTATTACTAAATTTCCTCGTTACACAGATAAACAAACCAAGCCTACTATGAATTAAAAAACGACATCTAGGCGTAAATGCGTCCCCCCAAACTTGTCATTGGGTTTTATCCTAAATTTATTGTGAAAAAATTACCTCCAAAAACTTCAATCAATCATGCGTAAATTTTCCGTATTCCTATTTTTTTTCGTGTTTCATGCCATTGCTATCTTAGCACAAAACCCACTCAGAGTCAGCATTAAAGGTATCGTTCAAGATACTTCTTCGGATGTCTTAGCAGGTGCTACCGTCATGCTCCTGCAACCCAAAGATTCTGCTTTGGTGAATTTTTCAAGGGCAAATGACAAAGGTATCTTTGAGTTTAGAAACGTCAAAAATGCCCCTTATATTCTCAAAATTTCATACGTCGGATACATTCCTCACCAACAATTAATTAGCCCTTCGGTCAAAGAAATTGTTGATTTGGGCAACATTGGTATCAAACCTATTAGTAAGGAATTATTGGAAGTAGTGGTAAAAACGGCTAGAGCTCCGCTTACTATCAAGGGCGACACCATCGAGTACGATGCTCGCTCTTTTAAAGTACCACAAGGCTCAACTGTCGAGGATTTACTCCGCCGTTTACCCGGTATGGAAGTGGATGCACAGGGGAATATTAAAGCTCAAGGAAAAGATATTAAAAAAGTATTGGTCGATGGCAAAGCCTTTTTCGGTGATGACCCAAAAGCGGCTACCAAAAACCTTGGTGCCGAAACCATTTCTAAAGTTCAAGTCTTTAATGATAAATCTGAGCAAGCCAAGCTGACAGGTGTTGATGATGGGAAAAAGGAAAAAGCGATTAACCTAGAACTAAAAGACGAATATAAAAAGGGAGCTTTTGGGAAAATTACAGCAGCAATGGGTACAGACTCTCGGACGGCCTTGCGTGGAAATTACAACCGCTTCAATAAAAAAGAACAGTTTTCAATCTTGGGCTATGGTAACAACATCAACGAAACGGGCGTAAACTGGAGTGATTACGGTGAATTTAAAGGAAATAATACCTTTAACCAAAACGATAATGGTGATTTTGGCTTTGGCGGTGGTGGTCGTTACTATTCTTCAAACGGGGATGGTATTACAAATAATTTTGACGGCAGAGGCTTTACCAAAAACGGTGGAGGTGGTGTAAATTATAACTTCGACAACAAGAAAACGAAACTTAGCACCAGCTATTTCTATAATCAAACTCGTTTGACGCTCGACCAATATCAAAGCAAAAAAACGTTTTTACAAGACAATTCGTTTACCACAATTGATACCACTAATCAAAGCAATTTTAGGGGAAATCATAGTATCGGAACTCGTTTTGAACAAATGGTAGATTCAAGTAATACGGTCATTGCTAAAGTAAATCTGCGATTTAGTACCAATACCATCGCTACGAAAGAAGCAGAACGTAACTTTTCGGAAGCAAATGCACTACGTACTGCAACAGAGCTCAATAACAGTTCTGATGTTTCTTCTTTTAACTTAACCAGTAACGTCATTTATCGCCATAAATTCAAGAAAAAAGGAAGAACCTTTGCCTTTAGTACTGGCTATAATGTCAACAACTCTGACGGAACGGAAAACCTGAACTCTAGCAGTAAATTTTTAAATGCAGGAACGGTTGCAGACCAAATCCGTGCATTAGGACAGTTGAACAATAATGCAAACCGCCAAAATCTATTAAAAGGTAGTGCCTTGTTCATGGAACCGCTTTCTAAAAAAATCTATTGGGAAAGTTTCTATAATTTCAGTACTGATAACCGAGAAGTGGGACGAGATGCTTTTAATGCGAAATTGGCCAATCAGCGAATGGATAGTTTGAGTACTTATTATAAAAACAATATTAGCTATAACCGTTTCGGAACGAGTATGCGTTATTCTCATTCGGGTGTGAATGTCACATTGGGACTTGCAGCTTTACGCATTGATCTTGATGGCAAATTATATCCAAGAAAAGACGCTCAATTGACCAGCAGTATTTCTAAAAATTACAATGAGGTTACTCCTTATATCGGTGCCGATATTGAACTAAAAAGTAATACGTATTTGAGTTTTAACTATAACTTAAACATTGATGCACCTCAAATTGCAGATTTACAACCAGTCATCAATAACAATAATCCCTTTTATTTGTCAACGGGTAATCCTGACTTGAGTCCCGAAAAAAGTCATAGTCTTGGTACTTACTTTTATAAATTCGACCCTGCCACCTTCCTAAACATTAATTTGTGGGCAGATTATAGTTATTATTTGAGTCAGGTAGTTTATAATCAGACCGTTGACCCTACTACCTTTGTTACTCGAACTCGTCCAGAAAACTTATCTGGAGGGCGACGATTCAGTTCTGGCTTGTACACAGGCTTTCCGATTATCAAAACAAAGTTGACGGTCAATGTTAATTCATCGCTCAATATGTCTTCTAATCCAACTTATATCAACGGAGTCTTGAATCAAAATAATACCCAAAACTACGAATTTAGACTAGGCTTTAGTCTGACTCCTAGCGAGAAATTGATTATTTCAGCCAATGGGAGGCTAGGTTTTGGCATCATTAAATATACCATCAGCGAAGCTCAGAATCAACATATTCGTAACAACAGCCTTGATGCTTCTGTCAAATGGAATTTTGCTAAGAAAACCTTCTTAGAAACCAATTTGGATTATACCAACTATCGAAACGACCGTTTTAATTTTAATCAGGATATTCCGATTTTCAACTGCTCAGTTCGTCGTTTATTCTTGAAAGAAAATAAATTAGAAGTTCGTTTAGCGGCTTTTGATATTTTTAACAAGCGTCAAAGTATCGTTCAACAAGGCTATCAAAATACAGTCTCTAATTTAACGGCATTGACTTTAGCACGCTACTTTATGTTGAGTTTGACCTACAACATGAAAGGACATGTAGATAAATTAAAGAAAAATCAAGGTTGGGAATAGCTATTATGGTATTTCAAACCTATCATCAAATCCAGAAATCATGAAAAATAGTATTGTCATCATTGCGTTGTTTGTTCTTTCCTTCCAAACATACGCACAGCAAAACGAAGGAATTGTTTATTTCACTCGCACAACCTATTGGACAAAACTCAACGGTACACTTCCGTATTTGAGTAAGCAAGAAAAGGACAAACAGGCGTATATGTTTGGCGGAAAAGACGATTGGAAAGAATATACGTTACTTTATTTCAACGAAAAAGAAAGTAGATACACGCATTCAGAAGAACAATCAGAGGAATCGGAAGGGTATTCTTGGCGTAAAGAAGAATACAATGTCAGACGAAATTTCGAGAAAAATACCATGAACGATGCCCTTGAAATGTTGGGTAAAGTTTATCTCTTTTTTTAATCCAACAGCTTCCAGAACAGCACA
>JBMLRK010000229.1:0-4668 GCA_049241065.1 Spirosomataceae bacterium | reverse complement strand
CACTAAGAAAAGAGATAAGTCGTTATGATTTATCTCTTTTTTTTTGATTTAGGCCTGATGTACATTTATTCATTGTTGAAGGTTTGCTATTAATAATCCAATTTTTTCTAAAAATATTATTTTTTATAAATTAAAAAACTATATTTGCGATGATTGGATTTTGACGAAAATCGTTTGTAAGTGTTTCTTTAAGTTTCTAAAAATAAATAAGATATAGAAACCTTACGAATTGATAATCAAATTCTGGTCAATCTAAAACAAAAACAATCCAAACATCAACCTTAATCAACCAGTTTACGCATGAATTCTATCATTTACTTAGTCCCAGCAATGGGAATTGTGGGGTTATTGTACACCGCTTGGCGTTTTAGTTGGGTTTCCAAACAACCAGCAGGAAATGCAGAAATGCAGAAATTGTCTGGCTATATTGCCGATGGTGCTATTGCCTTTTTGAAGGCAGAATGGAAGATTTTACTCTATTTTGCTATTCCTACGGCCATTTTATTATTCTGGTTAGGTTCAGATGAAGGAACGGCAGAACATCCAATTCATTCATCTCCTTTAATTGCTGTTGCCTTTTTAATTGGTGCATTTTTCTCTGGTTTAGCAGGGTATATCGGAATGAAAATCGCTACGAAAGCGAACGTTCGTACTGCCGAAGCCGCTAGAACCTCTTTGTCAAAAGCTCTTCAAGTATCTTTTACAGGTGGTTCTGTGATGGGAATGGGTGTTGCAGGACTTGCGATTCTTGGACTTGGAGGATTATTGATTGTTTTTTATAATCATTTTGCGGCAGGACAAGCACTTACTTCTGACGAGATGAAAACAGCTATTGAAGTATTGGCTGGTTTCTCTTTAGGTGCTGAATCCATTGCACTATTTGCTCGTGTAGGCGGAGGTATTTATACCAAAGCTGCCGATGTCGGTGCCGATTTAGTAGGGAAAGTAGAAGCAGGAATTCCAGAAGATGATGTGCGTAACCCTGCAACCATTGCCGATAATGTGGGGGATAACGTAGGTGACGTAGCGGGTATGGGAGCCGATTTGTTTGGTTCGTATGTCGCAACGATTTTGGCAACCATGGTATTAGGTCAAGAGATTGAGGTGACCGATAATTTTGAAGGTTATTCTCCTATTTTATTACCGATGTTGATTGCAGGTGTTGGTCTATTAGCTTCGTTGGTATCGACTTTCTTTGTACGTATCAAAAATGAAAATTCATCCGTACAAAATGCCTTAAATTTAGGAAACTGGATTTCGATTATCATCACCTTTGTAACGTCATATTTTTTAGTAAAACATATTTTGCCAGAAACACTTAATCTTCGTGGACACGAATTTACGTCGAACGGAGTATTCTTGGCAATTGTAGTAGGTTTGGTGGTTGGAACGTTGATGTCGATGATTACGGAATATTACACCGCAATGGGTAAACGCCCTGTATTGTCTATCATCGAAAAATCAGGTACAGGACACGCTACAAACATTATTGGAGGTTTGGCTGTTGGGATGGAATCAACGGTATTACCAATCTTGATTTTAGCAGCAGGAATTATTTTATCTTACAAATTTGCAGGACTTTATGGGGTTTCGATTGCTGCCGCAGGGATGATGGCAACAACGGCTATGCAATTAGCGATTGATGCTTTTGGCCCTATTGCCGATAATGCAGGAGGAATCGCCGAAATGTCACAATTACCGCCAGAAGTACGTGAACGTACCGATAATTTAGATGCGGTTGGTAATACAACGGCTGCGACGGGTAAAGGCTTTGCCATTGCTTCTGCTGCCTTAACTTCTTTGGCTTTATTTGCTGCCTTTGTGGGTATTGCAGGAATTTCAGCCATTGATATTTATAAAGCAGACGTATTAGCTGGCTTGTTTGTAGGAGCAATGATTCCGTTTATTTTCAGTGCTTTATGTATTTCAGCGGTGGGTAAAGCGGCCATGGAAATGGTGAACGAAGTACGTCGTCAATTCCGTGAAATCCCTGGAATTATGGAATATAAGGCAGAACCAGAATATGAAAAATGTGTGGCAATTTCTACACAAGCTTCTATTCGTCAAATGATTCTTCCTGGAGCAATTGCCTTGATTACTCCTGTATTGATTGGCTTTACTATGGGGCCAGAAGTATTGGGTGGTCTATTGGCAGGTGTAACGGTTTCGGGTGTATTGATGGGTATCTTCCAGTCGAATGCGGGTGGTGCTTGGGATAATGCCAAAAAATCATTTGAAAAAGGGGTAGTCATTAATGGCGAAACATATTACAAAAAATCAGAACCACACAAGGCATCCGTAACAGGTGACACCGTGGGTGATCCGTTCAAAGATACGTCTGGTCCTTCGATGAATATCTTGATTAAATTGATGTCGATCGTGTCGTTGGTAATTGCTCCATACATTGCAGTTGATTCTGCTAATTCGGCTTGTTGTGCGGATATGAAAGGGGCTGCTTGTTGTAAAGATAGCACCATGATGCACGGTCACGAAGGAATGAAAATGGCTGGAGCCGCTGCGGCAAGTTTAGCAATTACGTCAACCGATGGCAAAGAAGTTACCTTAGAAAACATCGGTAAAATTGAAAGTGATTTAGTGGAATTTATCAAATCTGATAAAGCGGTAGATAAAACAACATGGTTTGATTTCGATAACTTAACCTTTGAAACGGGTAAAGCAGTACTGAAACCAGAGTCGCAGAATCAGTTAAAAAATATTGCTGAAATCTTGAAAGCCTATCCTAAAGTAGCCTTGAAATTGGGAGGTTATACGGACAATACGGGTGACGCAAATGCCAATTTAAAATTGTCTGGCGATAGAGCAAAAACGGTTGAGTCAGAATTAGTTAAGTTAGGTGTTGAGGACGCTCGCTTAGAAGCAGAAGGGTATGGACAAGAACATCCTGTTGCCGATAACGCAACCGAAGAAGGACGTGCTGCAAATCGTCGTATTTCGGTACGAGTGACAGCGAAGTAATCAGATGAGTGTAAGGTGAAAAGCTTATGAGTTTAACGTGTCTTTAACGCTTATTCGTTAAGCTTTCGCAAAAGTCTAAAGTGATAACCCCAACCCTGAAAGTGGTCGAAGACCCTGTCAGGGTTGGGGTTATTGTTTGATTCCTAGTTTAGAGAGTTTAAATTTTAATGTTTAAAGCACTTCACTATTTCTATATGCTGTTTTTTAGACTTTTAACTCCTAAACGTTCAACTTCTACACGATCCTAAAGGCATTAAAAAAAGCGTCATTCCATAAGAATAACGCTTTTTACACTATACCAAATATTATTATGATAACCACAAATACTGGTTTCTAAGTCTTGTTTCTCTAAAATTCACTACTGTAATCGTAGTGCACTAAATAATGACACAAAATTAAGTATAAATAATCATTTTTAAAATAAGTACAAATACTTAATTATTCTATAATCTTAACGTTTTTTTCTGTCTTGTGTTGTTTTCTAAGCTCTTTTGTAGCTAAAATCATATTGAGAATAGCCAATTCTGTTTCTTCCCAATGGCGAGTCTTTAAGCCGCAGTCAGGATTCACCCACAGATTTTGAGCGGGTAATACTTGTAGTGCTTTTTCAAGCAAAAAAGTAATTTCCGCTACACTTGGAATTCTTGGGGAGTGAATGTCATAAACTCCTGGCCCTATTTCATTTGGATAACTAAAGTTAGTAAAAGAACTTAATATTTCCATCTGTGAGCGTGAAGTTTCTATCGTAATTACGTCGGCATCCATACGAGCAATGTCTTCAATGATGTCATTGAACTCCGAATAACAAACATGCGTATGAATTTGAGTGCTATCCTGTACTCCTGAAGCCGATAGTTTGAAGGCGTTAACAGCCCATTTGAGGTAATTCGCCCAGTTTTCTTGACGAATTGGTAATCCTTCACGAATCGCTGGTTCGTCAATTTGAATGATTTTAATACCTGCTTTTTCTAAATCAAGTACCTCGTCACGTATTGCAAGAGCTAACTGAAATGCGGTTTCGCTACGAGCCTGATCGTCACGTACAAACGACCACTGTAAAATTGTGATTGGCCCTGTAAGCATTCCCTTCATTAACTTGTCGGTATGAGACTGTGCCAGACTCGACCACTTCACCGTCATTGGAACAGGACGCTCTACATCGCCATAAATAATCGGTGGTTTTACGCAACGACTACCATAGCTTTGTACCCAAGCGTGTTGGGTAAAGGTATAACCAGCCAATTGTTCTCCGAAATACTCAACCATATCGTTTCGCTCAAACTCTCCATGAACTAGTACGTCCAATCCAACGGATTCTTGCCAACGGATAGAGTCCACGATGGCATCTTCTAAGCGAGCTTCATAGTCTGCTAAAGAGATAGTCCCTTTTTTATAACTAGCACGTAATTGGCGAACTTCGTCTGTTTGTGGAAACGAGCCAATGGTTGTGGTCGGGAAAAGGGGTAAGTTTAGTAACTCCTTTTGTATTTTCTGACGAATAGCAAATGTACTGTTACGTTCAAAATCGGTTTCTTGAATAGCTTTTACACGTGCTTTTACTTCAGGCTTATGAATTAGAGGAGATTTTTGTCTGTTTTGAATCGCTGCTTTATTGGCTACCAAGGCTTCGTGTACCAACGGAGCCGTTTGTTCGTTTGCCAATTGGGCAAGGGTCACTACTTCCGTTAATTT
>JBMLRK010000228.1:0-3497 GCA_049241065.1 Spirosomataceae bacterium | reverse complement strand
AAAAAGATAATCCTCAAAAAGATAATAACTCAACCGATTTGGGTAAACAAGCCCTCATTGACAGTGGTTCGTCTGCTGATGCTTCCAAAACCAACTGGCTACTTATCGGAGGAATCTTTGTAGGAGTAGTAGCACTTGGAGGCGGCTTGTTATACGCTTTTAGAACTCCTAAAACTCCCTAACATGAAACGAATCGGCTACCTCATTCTTTTAATCGTTTGCCTTGTGCTGGTTCTCCTAGCCGCTTTTCTGTTGCTTTTTCCTACCCGTAAAAATGCAATGGTAAGTACTAAGCAAGCCGATAAGGTGGTTGCCACGGAGAAGAGTTCAACAAACGATTCATCACAGAACACGGAGATCATTGACTTAATATCAACCCTAAATACGAAAATCATCAACCTTACTCAGCAAGTTGGAGCAATCAATAACGAGGGTACTACTACTAAACCGCTCTATAAAAAGCAGTTCAATCTTATTGCAGGACAAAAAAGAATCTCGCTTGAGGGGATTAAAGAGGTTTTTGAGGTTGAAGTAGAAGGTATTGGCTTAAATCCTGAATTAGACTATACCGTGGACGGTTCATACTTACATCTCAATATTGAACCTGACACGGGTGATTTTCTCACAATTAAATATCAATAACAATCACCGTTTAAAAACTTACACGTATGTATAATGGTAAATATCTTGACCCTGCTTCGGTCGTAAAAGAAAAATTAAAGCTCGTTGCTCCTGAGCTGGAAGTTGACCCTGTCCGTTTAAAAGAGTTAAACGACCTAAAAGCCTACATTGACCTGAAAGATGATGCCACAAACACGAACCTACAAAAGGGTTTAGAGGGCTTATCTATCAAAACGCCATGTCGTGCGGCTACTGTTGCAAACATTGTGCTTTCTGGTACTCAGACGGTTGACGATGTGGTACTGAATCCTACGGAAAGGGTACTCGTTAAAGAGCAAAATAATCCTACCGAAAACGGTATTTATGTAGTCGATGTAGGCAACTGGACTCGTGCTGCGGATGCTAACACAACTGAGGAACTGGTGTCTGGAACGTTTGTCATGGTTAAGGAAGGTACGGCAAACAAAGACACAGGCTTTTCACTCATCACAGACAACATTACTCTTGGGACTACGCCATTAAAATTTGAAGTCCTGAATTTAATGAGGAATGCCGTCCCTTTTAAAGGGAATGTAGGAATGGTTGCTCTTGAAACACACGTCGATGGAGACATGGCTTGTGCTACGGGTTTATTGAAAAAACCTGCCCTGAAAGGATGCGTTTCCGTATTCGTCTCTGGACTTCGTGCAAGTTTGGGCGATGGACAGAAAAATAAAGCGTGTTATTTTTCAAACGACCAAGGCGTAACAGCTAAAAACATCGACGCTTTAGACGTGGGCGATAAACTCTATTGGAATGGCTCGTTGGTGAAAGTTCAACTCGACCCAAGCGATATTATCGACATCGAATACAACGCTTAATCTAAAAGAACAATGCAAATTAATATAAAATTCATTAAAGGAGGAGTCCTCGATGGGGATTTATCCGTACTCGGAAAGTTTGCATTGCCAAGCTTGCTAACCGAAAACGATAGTAATACTGCATTGTTTGTTGCTTCTGATAACAGTGTAAAAAAACGCTTACTAGGCTCTTTAGCCTTTAAATCTGCCACAGATTTCTATACAAGAAATGAGGTAGATAACACTTTCTTGAAAAAGACAGGTGGAACAATGACGGGTGATTTACTGGTAGATAACAGCAGAATCCGTTTTGGTGAAGCAGGATCAAATACGATTACTCGTGACGATGCAGGTGCATGGGGAGCTGGCGTTTCATCTGGATTTTATCAAGCTCTCGGTAAAGTTAACTATCCTACTACTTCAGCTGGTTGGTGGCATTTATTAGACGTAAGGCACTCAAACCCGACCAACAACTTTGCCATGCAGATGGCAGGGGCATTTGACGACCAACGGTTTTTTCTTAGGAAAACGGCTAACCTTGCCACACAAGCTTGGAGTGAAATTGTTACGATGGATACTGCTGGCATTATTAATGCAGAGAAGCTCGCCATTAAAACCGCCTATTTTTCTGATAAAAATAGGGCAGCTCTTACATTTCTAGGCGTAAGCGGTATGAGCGGAGCTAGAAACTGGGCATTAAGAGGGGTATATCAATACTTTGATGGGGTGAACACCAATGCCATTGGTGGAGACCTTGACCTAATTAAGTCATGGAACGGGAATACTATCTTAGGAACAAAAACAGATGGAACAGCCCTTGGATTTGTGGGTGTTGGCACTGAAAGTCCACTCAGCAGATTTCATGTAGCCGCTGCAACAAGTTCTGTCTTGTTTACTGGACTCGGAGGGACAAACGGCTCTATCAAATTTGATGGCTCTGGTTCAAAAGGAGCTGCAATCAAATTCAATACCGAAGGGGCATACATTGCCAATGAAGGTGGGGGGAATGAATTAATCAATTATTCTAGCCCTCAAAGTCATGTATTCCTATCAGGTGGTAGTGAAGTAGGAAGGTTTTCTCAATCAGGATTTTCAACGGGTGGATGGTCAATTACTGGTGCTGATTTAGTAGTACGTATTCTATCAAGAGGAACGGGTGGGCGTGCGATTGTCCATGA
Source organism: Spirosomataceae bacterium (assembly GCA_049241065.1). Taxonomy (GTDB): domain Bacteria; phylum Bacteroidota; class Bacteroidia; order Cytophagales; family Spirosomataceae; genus JALRIJ01. Next base: position 859 of record JBMLRK010000228.1, on the reverse strand, counting down.
TAGTAACAATAGATTAGCGTTAAATTATGCCAATGATTTCGCTGAAACCTCAATCGGGAGTAATATTTTATTCCGAAATGGTGCGAGTTCTTACATTCTTAACTCCAATTTCGGGATTGGCACAGCAACACCTAATTCACGATTTGTGGTAAATGGAGGGACATTATCAACCGACTACGTTTCATCTGAAGCTCGTATAGGCGATGGTGCAATTCACTTACAAAAAACGGTAACGGGTGGTATTTTTGAGGCTGTAAGAGCCATGAATATGGACGCTACGGCTGGCACTACTGTTCGATTAGTTGCAGCCGTTTCTTCTCAACCTTTTGTCAACGAATCACAAGGTAAAGGCTTTTTAGATTTTATACGTTTTAGCCAAAATGGAGACGTAGATTTCTCTATATCCTTAGCAAATGCTATCACTGGCCCTGTGGAGAGGCTAAGAGTAAAAGGGAGTAACGGCTATGTTGGTATTGGTATAGCGAATCCGACTCAAGCTTTAGACGTTGCAGGAAACGTTAATGCAAATAATTACTACCAAAATGGTGTGCTACTTAATAATTTCTCTGGAAAGTATGCCGACCTAACTGGAACACCCGACATGGGGGCTGTTTGGGGAGCTATTAACGGAAAGGCTAACACCTCACACCGACACAATTTCAGTGATCTTGACGGTTTCTTTTTGGGAAATAAAACTCAATTAGAAACGGGCAGAAACAAATTTGGAGGGGATATTTATACCTACAATGTATATGAAGGGCTAACCACCAATAAACCTGCTGGACTACAATATGGCAATGTACTTACGTGGGGAGGTGGCGTTGGTGCTTCAGCTACTCAACTTATTAGCGGATGGAGT
>JBMLRK010000227.1:0-3613 GCA_049241065.1 Spirosomataceae bacterium | reverse complement strand
CTTCTTCCTCTTCTTCTTCCTCTTCTTCTTCCTCTTCTTCTTCCTCTTCTTCTTCATAATCATAGCCTTCGATACTATAATTATACGAATCTTCATCGTAGGCTAAATCATAGCAAAGAGCATCTAATTCCTCCAAGAAAGCGTCTGGATCAGTCGTGTCCAAATAAAAATCGGTCATGGTAATTTCATAGTAACCGTCTTCATCTTCTTCCGAGATTTCCGAATCGTAGTAATAATCATTTTCGTCTTCGGTATATTTTTCTAAGAGCTTATCTAATTTCTTGTAAAACTTATCTGTGTCATCCGTAGTAATATAGAAATCGTTGATAACGGTGGTATCTTCACTAGTAAACGAAGAACTCTCGTCATCATCAGCAACTTCCTCTCCATAGTTCGACTCATCAATTGCTTTGATAATCCACGAATCATGGCCGTTGTATTCATCATGAATCACATAGTCATACGGAATGTAGCAATAGCCCTTTGCACCCCATTCTGTTCCCCACGAATTACGAACAATAAATACACGGTCGGGGTCAGAATAACCAACGGCTAACATAGCATGCCAACCATGCGTGTCTCTCACGTTATCTGTTTTTTTGGGTAATGGCACTCTCCCTCTATTCTTACAAGCATCATCAAAAGAGTCAAAGGTATTTAGGGCAAAGGCAATTGGATAGCCATCTGCTAGTACACTACGCCACGTATCCAAATCTGTTTCTATGTATTCGGCATCCTTAATTTTGAAAGATTCAGCTTCGCTATAAGCATCTTCATGAGGTTCTTCCAAAATATTATCTTCTTCATTTGCCCAAATACTTTCCGAACAAGCTCCATATTCTTGTAAGCCCTTAATAGCATTTGTCATATAAGAACCAGCGTCTTCATCCTGACTACCGTCTATATAACGGGCATTATAATAGACAAACAAACGACTTACGTCGGTGGTATCTTGCAATTCTCTTTTGGCAAGGTATTCATACGCACCAGCCATGGCATTGGCTACACAGCTACTGCCTACTTGCGACTCTACCTCCGTCATAAACTTGCGGAGATCTACTTTAGGAGGTAATTGATTTGCTCCTGCTTTGGCATACTTTTTTGCACTGTCAGGAACTGCTCCTGCTTTATAGCCTCCAATTCTTGGCTTTTCCATCTTGATTAAATGTGATATATAACTAAAAGGCATCAAGTTTGCATAGGCACGTAGGCACAAAGCTTTATCAATACTTCTGCAAACCGATATGAGTTTAGTGTAATTGAAATAAAAACGAATGAATCAACGAAATTTTATACGTAAATCGTCCTTTTGAAGGATGACTTCCGTATAAATTATAGAACCTAACTAATTAGTAAAAACTGTATTTTTAGAGCTTACTTCGAGAAAATTGTCCATAAAATGACTAACAATAGAATATCCACCAACGGTAAACAACTGACTTTCCAAGCGAGTGAATAATCGGTTTTAGCAAATATAATCCATGAACCAATTTGTGAACCGAGAATAATGAGAGGCAAGGCAGCCGTTGACCAGAAAATCATCCATAGAACTTTATTAGAATCTGAACCAGGAGCATCAAATAACATAGGTGACATCATGGCTCCCATACAAGATGGAATTAGAGCAAGTGTCCAAAGAATATTTAAGACAATAACAAGTGTTTTCATTAGGCTGTTGTGTATTTAGTGATTGATGAAGCAAATGTAGCATTTTTCAGAATATTCACAATACCAAAAAATGCTATAATCTTACGATTTAAAAGTTTAAAAACAACAAAATAACGTTTCTGTACAAATCGCTGTAACGGGTCAGCGAGTTAAGCATATCTGCAAATTTTACCAAAAGAACTAGCTTTTTTTATAAAAACAGCCTATTATTGTCTTAAAAATAGACATTCTATAAAAAACAATCTAATGAAACAAACGTGTTATTTATTATTGGCTCTTCTAGGCAGTTCTGTTGCTGGGTGGAGTCAGGGCAAAAATGCTTTTGCTGTGCAGACAAAAATTGAAAACGGTGTTATTGAAGGAAATTACGATACCAAATCAGGTATTCAAACGTACTTTGGTGTACCTTTTGCCAAGCCTCCAGTAGGCGAACTTCGTTGGAAAACCCCTCAACCATTAGACAATTGGACAGGGGTGAAAGCAACCAAAGAATTTGGTCCAAGACCAATGCAAACGGTTGTGTTTGGAGACATGAATTCTCGTTCGAATGGTGTGAGTGAAGACTGTCTTTACTTAAATGTTTGGACTCCTGCAAAACGCAACACGAAAGATTTACCTGTTTTAGTCTATTTTTATGGAGGTGGTAACGTGGCAGGTGATGGTTCTGAGCCAAGATATGACGGCGAAAGTATGTCGAAAAAAGGAATCGTTGTCGTAACGTGTAATTATCGTTTGAATGTGTTTGGCAATTTTGCTCACCCAGAATTAAGTGCAGAATCATCGTACAAAGGTTCGGGAAACTACGGTTATTATGACCAATTAGCTGCTTTGAAATGGGTTCAAAAAAATATTGCTCAATTTGGTGGCGACCCTAAAAAAGTGACCATTGCAGGAGAATCAGCAGGTTCTATTTCAGTAAGTTACCAAATGGCATCTCCTTTATCGAAAGGTTTAATTGCAGGTGCAATCGGTGAAAGTGGTGCAGGAATTAACCCAACGATGTCTCCTGTTACCTTAGCAGAAGCAGAAAAACAAGGAGCTGAATTTGCAAAAAATGCAGGTGTACCAAGCTTAAAGCAACTAAGAGCGTTATCTACCAGAGAAGTGTACGAAATATACAATGACTCAAAAAGATTTGGTTTCCCTGTGGTACTAGATGGAAATTTCCTTCCTAAAACACTTCCTCAAATTTTCGGAGCAAAAGAACAGGCTCAAGTGCCGTTATTAGTAGGTTGGAATTCGGCTGAAATCCCAGGGATGGCTTTAATGCAAGGCAAAGCATATACTCCTGAGAATTTTATTACGAAGGTAAAAGAAGCATATCCTACTGATTTTGAAACGGTTTTGAAACTTTACCCACATACAACGGAAAAAGAAGTTGAAGTATCAGCAACGGCTTTAGCATCAGATCGCTTCATTGTTTATAGCACTTGGAAATGGGCAGATTTACACCGTAATAATAGTACTCAACCAGTTTACCGTTACTTATACAGCAAGTTACGCCCTGCTTTGGTTGACCAAAGTTTAGCTTCTGGCTTAGCAGGTGGAACGGTGAAAAAAGATGCAAACGTCAAAGCTCCAGAAGCAGTAGGTGCACCGCACGCTTGTGAAATTGAGTATTGTATGGGTAACTTACATTTGGTAAAAGAATACGCTTGGACAGCAGACGACTATAAAGTTTCGGACACTATGCTTTCTTATTTTGCTAACTTCATCAAAACAGGAAACCCGAATGGGGAGTCATTGCCAACTTGGAGTCCAGCAAAAGCGGGAGATGCCAACCCTGATTTCATCAATATCAATACCGAAACAAAAGGGGAAAAATCGCAAATCGAAGCTCGTTATTTATTCTTGGATAAGCAGTATATTAAATAAGTATCTGAGGCAAAGGGGCAGAGAGGCAAGGAGTGAAAGAGGCAAGGAGGCAACGAGTAAAAAAGGCAAA
>JBMLRK010000226.1:0-13636 GCA_049241065.1 Spirosomataceae bacterium | reverse complement strand
GAATTAATCGGAATGAGTACTTCTGTTGTATCCCAATGCAAGACCATTATGGCTCCTTTGGCTTGTTCTAAGAAGTCTATGGTGAATTTTTCTTCTGAATCGGTTTTTACAGCACTTTGGGCTGGAACACGTAAAATGTCTTTATCTCTGTTGTAAGATAATCCCCATTGCCCAACTTCACTGTTAATCATAATCAACCATTCATTTTGTTGAGGGGTTGTAAATAAGGTATAACTTCCAGCTTTTAGGGGTTTTCCTCCAATCGTAACATCTTTATTCAGGGTGATAATTGTTGCTTCGTTTGCTCCAGTACGCCACCATTTACCATATGGAACAAGAGCGTGTTCTGCTTCTGTGCCAAAAATTAAACGACCTTTTTTAGAAGGTTGACAATAATCTACGGTTATGCTTAATTGACCATTATCAAACTTGGCTGTTGCTGGAGGGCTTGGAGCCGTATAGCGGTTATAATAGCGATAACCAACAAAACCAATCGCCGAAAGGGCAAGAAGAACAAGAATTACTCGCAATGTTTTTATCATGGTATAAATTGGATTAGTTGATACAAAAAAGGATTCATCTTTTGGTAAATAGCCCATTACGCTATCCCTTTTGTTCAACTAACTAGCTAATTATGAAGAATGTTTTAGTCAAAAATACAGCTAATATACTTCAAAACGAATACCTTGTGATGACCTTTATGCAAAAATAAAACAGAAATTTTAAAGAGCTACTCTTATTTAGAGGGCTAACCATGTTTAATGCGATAAGACCTTACCTTAATAATGCCAATTTCCTTCCATATCACTGCTGCGTTTGATAATACAACGCTCTTTGTCTAACAAGTGAATGTTGTCTTCAATTTCCATGTTGTTTTTGGTATCATGAAGCATTTCTTTATAAGCATTCTTGATTTCTTTTCTTTTGATGGCATCCAAGAAACGGCGAATATCTTCGTCATTTTCTAGAATTAACCCTGGCACTTCGGTTGGTTTACCGTTTTCGTCTTTCGCAACCATCGTGAAATAGGAAGTATTCGTATGTTTTACAGAAGCGTCTTTGATACTTTCGGCAACTACTTTGATACCCACCACGAGCGAAGATTTACCCACATAGTTGACCGAAGCATGGAGCGAAACAACTTCACCTACTTCAACAGGCTGACGAAACTCAACGTTATCTACCGAAACCGTTACCACATACGTTGCTGCGTGTTTGGCGGCACAAACGTAAGCTACTTTATCCATTAAAGATAATAGGATTCCTCCGTGAATTTTTCCTCCAAAATTGGCATAAGAAGGAATCATTAACTCGGTAATGGTAGTGCGTGATGAATTTACTGTTTTGGCATTGTTCATACGTGATAATTGATTAACGTGGATTAAAATTAAAGCTAATAAGCAATCAAACTGGACACAAACCTGCTTGCCAGATACTATGAATTCTACTATAAAATAGTGGGATATGGCAACAATTGAAAAGGCAATTTTTAGGTTTTTATAATCAACGCTGTTGGCAAATCGTTTTTCGCTGAGTATAATTAAAAATTGACTCGTATATTTGTACAAAAATTGAAATTTTCCAAGAATTTTCCTACGAAGAGTACGCTTCGTTTTATAAAAATATGAATCCAGTAATCCTGATTTGGCTCATTTTACTTACTCCACTGCTGGGTTTTGGGGTAGGTATGACCTTAGGACGAAAGCAAAACGCCCTAGTAGGTTGGGTCACCACGGGGTTTTCTGGACTTGCTTTAGTCGCTGCTCTTCTATTGCTTTTTGATAAGACCCTTCCTCAGCAACATCATTGGGTTTTCGACTGGTTCGCTTTTGGAAATCAGCCCATTCGTTTTGGTTTTTTAGCCGATTCCCTTACCCTGATGATGTTGGTATTAGTCAATTTTATTGCGGTGTTGGTGCAATTATTCTCTCAGGATTACATGCACGAAGACCCTGACCAATACCGTTATTTTTCTTTCCTACAACTCTTTGTGTTTTCGATGTTGGGCATTGTCTTGACTGATAACCTATTCGTTATGTACGGATTTTGGGAGTTGGTGGGGTTGTCTTCTTATTTGTTGATAGGGTTTTGGTATAAAAAGGCATCTGCGGTTCAAGCGGCTAAAAAAGCTTTTTTAGTGAATCGTGTGGGCGATATAGGCTTTTTATTGGGGATTTTCGGGGTGTACTTTTATAATAACGGTTCAACCGATTTTACGAGCTTAGGCACAACAGCGATGCCAACAGTAGTAGGCTTATTGCTATTTTGTGGTTGTGTCGGTAAATCGGCTCAATTTCCGTTACATACTTGGTTACCCGATGCGATGGAAGGCCCAACGCCTGTTTCGGCATTAATTCATGCTGCTACGATGGTTGCCGCAGGGATTTTCCTCGTAGCTCGTATTCAGCCTATTCTTACGCCAGATGCTCAAGAAGTGATTGCTGGTGTAGGTTGTATCACGATGTTGTTGGGTTCGGCTTATGCTATTTTTCAGACGGATATTAAAAAGACTTTGGCATATTCAACGGTGTCGCAGTTGGGCTTAATGTTGTTAGGACTTGGCACAGAAGCGTCAGTATTTCATTTATTAACGCACGCTTTTTTTAAGGCAGGTTTATTTTTAAGTGCTGGTGCGGTGATTCATGCCTTACATCATGGCGGACATCACCACGATTTCGATGCACAAGATACTCGTTTGATGGGCGGACTTCGTAAGCAATTGCCTTTTACCTTTGCTTGCTACGTGATTTTTGCGGCTTCTTTGGCTGGTTTACCCTTATTTTCAGGTTTTTTGTCGAAGGATACCATTCTTGCAAATCTCTTTCAATTAGGCGAAAGCAATCCGTATTTTACGTACCTTGGCTATGCGGTTTTGTTGGGAGTTTTTCTAACAGCTTTTTACATGACCAGACAGGTTCTGACGGTCTTTTTTGGAGAATTTAGAAATCCATTGTTTTCAGTGAAGGCAGTTCATGAAGGTTCTTGGAAACTAAAAATGCCTTTGGCTCTGTTGGCGATTCTTTCCACAGGAGTAGTTTTTTCATTGAATCCCCTAAACGCAGGTCATTCGTGGTTTTGGCATTTCTTGAATCCGATGATGGAGGAAGTTGTTGAAAATCATACCATCGCAATCGTCTCGGTGGCAGTTGGTTTGGCAGGAATTTTGACCGCCTATCTAACCAAAGACAAGGTAATTATTTATACCTTACCGACTTTCGACGGATTATATAATTGGCTTTTTGTAGCACCAACCTTAGCTTTAGCAAAGTATTTACAGGTTTTCGATACGAAAGTGGTTGATTTTGCGGTAAATGCCTTGGTCAATGTCCAAGTACAATTGGCAACACTTTCGGCATGGGTTGATCAGACCTTTGTAGATGGCGTTCCGAACGGATTAGCAACAGGAGCAGGAATCATCGGTAAAGTGACTCGTTCAGTACAAGGAGGCAAGGTTCAGCTATACATTGTGTCTGCTCTGGTAGGTTTAGGTTTACTGATTGTTTTGTTGGTGATGTAGTTTAAAGTCAAATTTAGCAATACGATAAAGTACTCCGACACATTTAACCACATAGCACCATAGAAAACATAGTTATGTGAATATTTGATAATCAATTGTTTATGTTTGATTCTTGAAATAAAAGTGTTTTAATACTTACAGATAACTATTCACGGTTAACTTATTTAAAAACGAATAAAGGTGATGGTCTATCACCCCATAGTTATGATGCCCATTTTATCAATTCTAATATTTTTGCCCTTAATTTTTGCACTGGTAATAGCCATATTACCACAGCATTATGCCCCCTATTTCAAGTGGATAACGCTTGGTGTGACGGGGGTAGAATTATTGCTTAGTAGCTATCTGTACTTTTCTTTTGATAAATCTGCTTTATCGTATCAGTTTCAAGAACAATTAGACTGGATTACCCTGCCTTTGGGTGCTTTAGGAGTTGGGTCTATTGATTACCTCTTGGGTGTGGATGGAATCAGCTTGCCAATGGTTTTATTAGCAGGAATTGTCATGTTTGTTGGAGCGATTTCTTCGTTTGAAATAAAGGATAAAGAACGTGGCTATTTCGGATTATACTTATTGCTGACGGGTTCGGTGATTGGCTGTTTTGTTGCCTTAGATATGTTTTTGTTTTATCTATTCTTTGAGTTTATGCTCTTGCCCATGTATTTCTTAATTGGTATTTGGGGAGGACCTCGCAAAGAATATGCGTCTATAAAATTCTTTATTTATACCTTAGTTGGCTCATTATTCATCCTTTTAGTGATGATTGGGCTTTACTTATCAGTAATTGACCCCGTTGAGACAGCCATTCAGATGGGGCTTATTATGGATAAAAGTCAGGCTACTCCCGAGTTAATTACGCAGGTTCAGCAGTTATTGGCAGAAGGTAAAGTATTGCCAGAACAATTGGTTCATACATTTGACCTTCGTTTTATGGCCGATGGAGCTAATTTTGTCGGAGACTCATGGTTGCACAAAGCGGCAGAAGTAGCCATGGGCAGTTTGTCTGTTCGAGCAATTGCCTTTTTGTTGTTAATCGCAGGTTTCGCTATTAAATTACCCGCAGTTCCAGTTCATACATGGTTACCAGATGCACACGTAGAAGCCCCAACACCCGTTTCGGTAGTTTTGGCGGGCATTCTCTTGAAAATAGGGGGCTATGGTTTCTTACGAATTGCTTACCCAATTTTTCCAGAACAAGCTATTCATTATGCGTCCCTGATTGCCTGTCTGGGAGCGGTGTCTATCGTTTATGGGGCTTATAATGCTCTGGCGATGAAAGACCTCAAAAAGATGATTGCTTATTCTTCGGTATCCCACATGGGTTTTGTGATGTTGGGCGTGGCTTCCATTACGAGCCAAGGGATAAATGGAGCGGTGTATCAAATGTTTTCACATGGTATTTTATCGGCGATGTTATTCTTGTTAGTGGGTGTTTTATATAGCCGTACCCACGACCGCCAAATTGATAGCTATCAGGGTTTAGCAAGTAAAATGCCTATTTATACGGCTTTGGTGGCGTTAACATTTTTTGCTTCTTTGGGACTACCCGCTTTCTCTGGTTTTATTGGCGAGTTTTTCACCCTTGCAGGGGCATTCAATACCCCTTTGATTCCGAAATGGATTACGGTTTTGGGTGCATTGGGGATTGTGTTAGGAGCAGGTTATTTCTTATGGACGCTACAACGTATGTTTTTTGGTAATTACTGGTCGAAATACGAGTTGTCGCTTTTACCAGATTTAACTATCCGTGAAAAAATCATGTTATTCCCATTAGCTATCTTAGCGATTGCCTTTGGGATTTTTCCACAATTATTGTTGGATATTACGAACGGTACTGTGACTGAATTCTTGAAAGTATTTGCTCAATAAGGCATCAAAAGAGTAGCTACTACTCGGTTATTTTCGTTACCAATTTCAAGACTTCCTTGAGTGCCATAATGGAAAGCCAAGCGTCTGCGGAGGTTTTCGAGTCCAATACCCCCTTCATCCGAAATGGGCTTGGGGTCATAAACACCCGTATTACAAACTTGAATAATGAGTGCATTATCTGAGGTATAAGCCTTGATTTCAACGAGTCCACCACTTTTTAACTGAGAGATGCCATGTTTAACGGCATTTTCGATAAGGGTACTCAGTGACATTGGGAGAATAATGGTATTTTCAATTCCGTTCTCAATGTCAAACGTTACATTCAAGCGTTTGTCGAATCGGAGCTTTTCTAACGAAATATAATGTTCAGAAAGCTGTAATTCATCTCTAAATAAGACTTTTGCTTGTGATCCCAAGTTAAGCGAAAGGCGTAATAATTCAGAAAGTTGAATAATTGATTCTCTGGCAAGGTTACTATCAAAGAGTGTTAGGGCTTTAATACTGTTGAGTGAATTAAATAAAAAATGAGGATTTAGCTGTTTTTTTAGATTCTCTAACTCTGAAATTTTCAAAAGCGTTTCAGCCGCAATCGCTCTTTTTTTACCAGCTTCATACAGCACTGTAAAGCGATATAGATGGTAAAATAAAAACCAGGGCATAATTAACCAACTATTATCGAAGAATACGGTAAGGTAAAAAAAAGGCTTCAATGAAGCTAAAGCCGTGGGAGTGAAAAGTAGAAAAATATAATCTGTAATCGTGAAAAGGGTTGCAATGGTAATTGCACCAAATACAGGAAAAAGAAGGAATTGTTTGGGCGTAATTTCCTCAGGTTTAAGACTTTCTAAAATAAGGTGATACAGGTGGCTCACCCCAAAGCCGAAAATGATATATAAGCAATAATAGATAATCTGGATTGAAGTCGTTGAGGGTGGGTTCGGATTATATTTAAGAGAAAGGTATCCTGTAAAGGCCCACGAGATACACTGGAAAATCCAGTAAAACTTATTTCTTTTCATTCAATGTGCTTGTTTGCGATGGTTAAACGCTCTAAAAAGACTGAATTTAATACATTATATTGAACTAAGGCTTTAGCCTTGTAAATATATTTAGGAAAAAAATGACTGAAAATATACCCTTGAAGGAGATTTTACTCCAAATCTTGAACAGTACGAACACGTTAAGTCTCGAAGTATTTCTTTCTGGAATATTCCTTGCATTAATCGTTATGGGGCTTATTCTTCATAAGAAAAACCCTGCTGCCATGTCCTCATCTGGGGTTCAAGGAATTTTTTATACGAGTGTATTGCTAACCTTGTTGTTTGCATTGGGCATTAATTACAAGCAATTTTTTCAAACAGAAGATACGTTTTTGTTTAGTAAAATGCTCTTTCTGGATGCCAAAGCCATCTTCTTTAAAGGTTTATTATTACTGGCTGCATTGGGGATGGTAGTACATGCGTGGTTAAGCAGACGTAGTTTACCCATGGAATTTTATCCCCTGTTTATTGCCTTGGTACTTGGCTTATGTTTCTTGACCATGAGCGTAAACCTGTTGATGATTTATTTGTCAATAGAAACCGTTTCGATTGTTTCGTATATTCTGACAGCCATTCAGAAAGATCGGAAAGGTACAGAGGGCGGGCTTAAATACTTACTTTTTGGAGCGGCTTCTTCGGCAGTAATGCTATATGGAATGTCGCTTTTATATGGCATGACTGGAACCTTGAATATTGCTTCGCCTGAGTTTTCTCGTGGTATTGCTCAAATGGACGAAGTTGTTGCCATCATTACGTTATTACTGACACTCTCAGGTTTTCTATTCAAGTTATCGGTTACTCCTTTTCATATTTGGACACCCGATGTGTACGAGGCAGCTCCGAGTCCGATTGTGGCATTTTTCTCAACTGCTCCCAAAATAGCAACATTTTTGCTACTCCTACGTTTTTATTTTGTAATTCCCATTAGCTTACAAACCATCACTGCTGTGATAGCAATGGCGACCATCACTTTTGGGAATTTCTCGGCATTATGGCAAAATAATGCAAAACGATTATTGGCTTATTCAACCATTGCCCACTCTGGAATGATGTTGATTGCCTTAGCGATTTTGTCAGAATTAGGCATAAAAAGTATTGTCTTCTATTTAGTCGTATATCTTTTTACAAATTTGGCAGCGTTTTATTTAATTGATTTACTAGAACGTAGTCAACTAGCCAAAACGTGGAATCCTGAGGAGTCAAAACTGATTAAAAATATGGAAGATTTTGCGGGTTTAGGACGAGTATTTCCTTATGCTGGAATTCTTCTTTTAGTCGTAATGATTTCGTTGGCAGGGCTACCACCAACGGCTGGATTTATGGCAAAGTTTAGCATTTTTTCTGCTCTTTGGGAAAGTTATCAACATTCGGGTAATCAAGCGTTGCTAATTCTGTTTGTTTTTGGTTTGCTAAATACGGCTGTATCACTGTATTTTTACTTAAAGATGCCCTTCTATATGTTTATGAAAACACCAAAAAGTATAGAAGAAAATACTCAAATTGAACTAAGTGTACAAGAATATGTGTTTGCTACCATATTAGTAGCTCCATTATTACTACTTTTCTTTAAGGCGGGTTGGTTGTTAGATATAATAGCGATTCTGTAAGTTTTTAAAGATAAAATATAAGTAAATTAGCATCTGTAGTGTTAGACACACTTTGTATTAAAATATGAATCGAAAGTTCTTTGATTAGTCCCCTAAATGTGTCTAATTTTGTTTACCGAAAGTTAACCCGTCTTTTACCCATATTTAATCTATTTTTATTGCGAAACAATTATGAAACCACTTGAATTATAAAGCATTGGTTACAGAGTTCTGTTTTTCAAATTACTGTTTTTGGTTAACTTATTGAATCTTAGTTTGTTAGAGTAAGGTTGCTTGAAAGTGAAGGAAATCGTAGTTCAGAGATAAACTCTCGGACACAAAAACTATAAACAAAGGTCATGTCTGACGCAATTAAACACGAGTGCGGTATAGCACTAATCCGTCTAAGGAAAGACTATCAGTACTACATTAATAAGTACGGAACGCCCTTATACGGCATCAACAAGCTCTATCTAATGATGGAGAAACAAGTGAACAGAGGACAAGATGGTGCAGGAGTTGCCAACATCAAGTTGGATGTACCTCCAGGGCATCGTTACATCAGTCGCTATCGTTCCGTGGAACAAAATGCAGTGCCTGATATTTTCTCGAAGATTCACCGAAAGTTCAGAAAGAGCTTAAAAAACCACAAAGACAAGGCGAAAGATGCCAAGTGGATTCAAGAAAACATTGCTTTCTCGGGCGAAGTTCTATTAGGACACTTACGCTACGGAACGCATGGTCAAAATGAGATTGAAAACTGTCACCCTATGTTACGTCAGAGTAACTGGAGAAGTAGAAACTTAGTGGTAGCTGGTAACTTCAACATGACCAATGTGGAAGAATTATACAGCAAATTAGTTTCGTTAGGACAGCATCCAAAAGAAAAAACCGACACTGTGACGGTAATGGAAAAAATCGGACATTTCTTGGACGAAGAGAACCAACGTCAGTTCGAGTTTCATAAACATTCGTATGAAAATCCAGAATTATCAGATGTAATTGAAGATAATATTGATTTGCAACGTGTGTTACAACGTTCTTGCCGTGATTTTGATGGTGGTTATGCGATGTGTGGTATCACTGGACATGGAGCTAGCTTTGTAGCTCGTGACCCTGCGGGTATCCGTCCTGCCTTCTGGTATGCTGACGATGAGGTTGTTGTGGTTGCTTCTGAAAAACAGGCTATCAAAACAAGTTTTAATTGCAACTATGAGGACATTCAGGAAATTCAACCTGGTCATGCCTTAATCATTGATAAAAGTGGAGCGTATTCGGAGAAAAAATTCATCGATGCCATCGAAAAGAAATCGTGTAGCTTTGAACGTATTTATTTCTCTCGTGCTTCTGATCCAGATATTTATTCAGAACGTAAAAAATTAGGTCGTCAGATTATTCCTCAAGTATTGGAAGAAGTGAATCACGATTTGAAAAATACGGTGTTCTCGTATATTCCTAACACGGCAGAAACTGCTTTCTTAGGAATGATTGAAGGGTTGGAAGATTACTTGGCTAAAGAGCGTAAGAATGCGATTATTGAAGGGGTAGCTCACGACATGAATTTGGAAGAACTTTTGAACTTCCGACCAAGAGTAGAGAAATTAATTTCAAAAGATGTGAAATTAAGAACCTTCATCACGAACGATGCCGACCGTAATGATATGGTTGCTCACGTGTATGACACGACTTATGAGGTAATCAAAAAAGGGGTTGATAATGTGGTCTTGATTGATGACTCTATTGTACGTGGAACAACGTTAGAACGTAGTATCTTGAAATTATTGGATAAGTTAGAGCCTAAGAAAATTGTTATTGTTTCTTCTGCTCCACAAATTCGTTATCCTGACTGCTACGGTATTGATATGTCGAGAATGAAGGAGTTTGTCGCTTTCCGTGCTGCTTACGAATTATTAATGGAAAGAGGAATGGAAGACGTTTTAGACACAGTAATGGCTCGTTGTGTAGAAGCAATTGAAAACGATACAGCTCATTCGGAGAACTTTGTAAAAGCAATTTATGAACCATTCTCAGTAGAAGAAATCTCTGCAAAAGTGGCTGAAATTGTGAAACCAAAAGACTTGAAAGCTGAATTAGCGATTGTTTATCAAACAGTTGACAGTCTTCATAAAGCTTGTCCAGATCATTTAGGTGACTGGTACTTCACAGGAAACTTCCCAACACCAGGAGGGAATAAAGTAGTAAATAAAGCCTTCGTGAACTTTATGAAAGGAATCGAAGTAAGAGCATATTAGGGAATGATGCAAAATGTTGGATGTTGAATTTTGAATGAAAATTACACATTCCTATTTGATATTGTTTCAAAAGTCCAACCGCCAATGAGAATTTTCTTGTTGGCGGTTTTTTCTTTTAGGGTGCGACTGAAGTCGCACCCTAAAAGAACTATGATTTCTATGACTCTATGTGGTCAATTAGGTCGGGGTAATTAAACTCATAAACCTTAAACTCCTATACTTTTACGCTCCATTCGTTTAATTTCCTCCAAAAAGCGGTCTTTGATAAACACTTGCTCTTTACGCTCTTTCGCTTCTGAAACAGCATAATATCGCTGACTACGTTTGATAAAAACTTCCTGACACCGTTTAATACTTTTGACAAAATAAGGAAAATATTTCAGCGGCGTGTTCGGAAGTCCCATCGTTGTACAAGCCCGCTTGCCTAAAAAGAAGTGATTAAAACCAAGATTTATTTTCATCAATAAAACCCGTTGCCAATAGAACCGTAAGGGCGTGTCCAAGGGTACAAGCATCAACGAATGGGCTAAGGCTTTGGTGTCATCGTCGGCTGCTGGCTGGGTCATTGTCCATTTGTAGAGGGCTTCAATGGCTTGTTCTTCGGTGTTGGGCAACAGTTCAGCAGGAATCCCGATTAAAAAACCGATGTATTTCCAGAAGTGAAAAAGCCCTTTTACTTCCTCTGAACTTGGTCTAAATCCTACCGCTCGTAAGCCTTCGAGAAAGACCAACGAAAAGCCCAGATTAGTCGCCACCATATCCGCCTGATTCAAGGGAATGCCCCACGTGTTGGTTTCCCAAGTAGGTACTTTTTGAATATACACCCTTGCCAGAGCGTGCATGATGCGTAAGGTGATGGCACTTTTAAAACCCTGATTACTTTTCTGGAGGGCATTTTTATCGGTTACTTCAATCCAAAATTCTACCGTTTCGGCCATGCGTTTGGATGCCCCTTTTTTCAATGCACCCGTATAAATAAGGGGCTTATTAATGGCAGAGGATTCATAACCACCCATTAAACAGTAATTACGCAAGACAATCAAGCCCAATGCACCGCTTCTTCGGCAAAAGGACGCACCCTTTTCGAGTAACTCTTCGTTGAGCCATTCGGGAGTCTGATGTACTTCTGCTAACAGCTTTCGTAAACTAGCAGGAACGGTTTCTGGATTGTTTAATTCTGCTGAAAGAGCTTGGTTTAAGGTGTTTTTTACATCTTTGAAATTTACCGAAGTAAAGAGTTCTTCCACGACCTTATCCGCCAAAATATCTTTTTCCCAAAGCTGGCTTGCGGCTTCTTGGATAGTTTTTTCAGAAGGTAGGTTAGGCAACTTATGCAGTAGGTTTACGCCTCGTCCTGTTTTCCAATAAGGAGCAAAACTAGGCGACGGATAGGTATATCGACTGGGTAGTTTCATAGTGCGTATGTTCTCTTTTTTTCCTTATTTCTTCACCGCCTTCACAAAGCGGTCTTTTCCAAAAAGGTCTTTAATTACTTCAATGTCATAAAATTCTTCCGTGAATAAAGCGGCTGTTTCTTGTCCCAATTGCTCGTTAATTTCTACCATGCACAGCCCATTCGGACGCAAGTATTTTCCTGCTAAATGAGCAATGACTTTGTAAAAAAGCAAGGGATTATCATCGCTTACAAACAAGGCTAAATACGGTTCGTAATCTAGCACATTTTGCTTCATCGTTGCCATTTCTTCCTCCTTTACATAAGGCGGATTACTGACGATTATATCAAATGAACTAGGTGTTAACGTTTTTGTTTGTAAAATATCATACTGTTCAAAGTTAACGGAAACCTGATTGCGAAGAGCGTTCTGCTTTGCCATAGCGAGAGCATCTTCCGACACGTCGTAGGCATAGACCTGAGCTTGTGGAAGTTCGCAGGCAAGCGAGATAGCAATGCAACCTGACCCCGTGCCAATGTCTAACACCGTGCGAGCTTCTTGAGCAATCGCATGATTACAAACGTAGGCTACTAACTCTTCGGTTTCGGGTCTAGGAATTAAGGTTGCCTGACTTACCGAGAACATCCGCCCATAAAATTCAGTTTCCCCAATAAGGTACTGTACAGGCTCTTGAGCCTTGATACGTGATAGGATAGGAGACCAATCGACGGTAGTTGTTACTGGATTATTCAGTAAAATATCCATCTTGGTAATCCCACAAAAATGCTCCACCAACAAATAGGCAATTGCTTTTGCTTCGTTTTCTTCGTAAACCGTACTAACTTCGGACACGATTTCTTGGAGGAGTGTTTTTGCGGTATATGGAATGCTTAAAGCCATGAATTTCGTTTTTATACAAATTTATAGGATATGTAGCACATATCATAAGGCATCAAGTTTGCGAAGAAACAGAGGCAAGTGAAAATCAAAACGTAATAATGTTAAATTTTGAATGTTGGATTTTGAATTTTTCAACATTGGCTATCAGGCACTTACAATAACGGATGCAATAGCTAATGTTAAATTTATTTCTATTTAATTATCTAATATCCAGAATCTTAAATCCAAAATTTAACGTTCAAAATTCAACATCACAACAAAATATCATGAACGTAGATATACACTATATGCAACGTGCGTTGGCGTTGGCAAAATTAGGAGCAGGAACGGTATCACCTAATCCGATGGTGGGCTGTGTGATTGTACACGAAAACCGTATTATTGGAGAAGGATGGCATGAACGTTATGGACAACCTCATGCAGAGGTAAATGCCGTAGCATCGGTTAAAGACAAGTCAATCTTAAACGAAGCAACGGCTTATGTAACCTTAGAACCTTGTTCGCACTTTGGTAAAACACCTCCTTGTGCCGATTTGTTGGTAAAACATCAGCTAAAAAGAGTGGTTATTTGTAACGACGACCCCAACCCTTTGGTAGCAGGAAAAGGTATTCAGAAGCTCAAAGACGCAGGAATTGAGGTCGAAACTGGGCTATTAGCCGAAGTAGGAAGAGAAATAAACAAACGCTTTTTTACCTTTTTTGAAAAAAAACGCCCTTATATTATCCTCAAATGGGCAATGTCATCCGACGGATTAATTGCCAAAGAAAACTACGAAGCCGTTCAAATTTCCAATGCCTTATCACGACGTTGGGTACACAAAATGCGTTCGGAAGAAGATGCCATTATGGTGGGTACAAACACCGCTCAGTACGATAATCCGAGTTTAACCACTCGCTTTTGGACGGGTAAAAACCCTGTCCGAGTTATCCTTGACAAAGAACTTCGTTTGTCGCCCCAATCTCGTTTTTTTGACGATGAAAGTAGTACCTTATGCTATAATCTCAAAGAAACCAAGCAAGAAGGCAAACACCATTGGATTCAGCTTTCGGAGGAAAAAGACTTGTTAGAAAGCCTGAT
>JBMLRK010000225.1:0-5406 GCA_049241065.1 Spirosomataceae bacterium | reverse complement strand
GCTCCCTCAAAAACTTCGCCTACTTCGGTTTGCATTTGTAGCGATACATCCTTGGCAATTTTACCGAGGCTTCCCCCTAAAATGCCTAATACACTCGCAAATTCTGCCAGTGTATCACGGTGTGTTTGCCAAGAAAAAGAAGGCTTTAAGCCTAAACTCGTTGCAAAAGTCTGGTGTACCTCCCACGATATATTCGTATTTCCACTACCTACTGCTCCCGATAACTGACTGATAAACAAGCGTTTTTTGATTTCAGTAAGCCGTTCTTCATTACGTTGGATACTCGTTAGCCAACCAGCGGTTTTTAGTCCGAAGGTAATTGGGCGAGCTTGCTGCAATAAAGTGCGTCCAATCATTAGCGTCGTGCGGTGTTTCTCCGTGAGTCCAATAAGCAAGTGAGCCAAATGCTTCAACTTCTGCGTTAGCCATTCGTAATACACTTGAATTTGCAAAACCGTTGCCGTGTCAATTACATCTTGACTCGTTGCTCCTAAATGAACAAATTTAGAAGCCTCGACATCGTTATTTTTTACAATGCGAGTCAATTGTTTGACCAAAGGAATAGCGGCATTACCTCCTAGCTTTATTTCTTGTTTTAATTTGGGAATATCAATCAAGTCAGCATCGGCATAGGTGGTAATGACATCCGCTATATCCTGTTTAAAAAGCCCGTTGGCTGCCTGAGCCTGAGCCAAAGCAGCCTCGAAGCGAAGCATGAAAGCAATAGTATTTTTCTCAGAAAATAACGCATTGATTTCTTCCGAATAAAAGTAATGAGCGAACAAACCTCCATCCCCCGAAAGAGGCGTTCGATGCTCATTAATACCTGTGATATGATCCATAGTAGCTATTTCGTTCTATCCTTAAATTTCAAAGAAAACAGTTTCGTTATCTCCTTGCATATTGATATTGAAGGTATAATAATTGCCCGTTTTCTGTGCGATTAAGGTATTTCTTCGTTCAGCAGGAACGGCTAAAAGTACTTCGTCTTTGTCGTTCAAAGCCGTTTCATCCGAAAAATAAATACGGGTATAACTATGAATTAATTGCCCTCTCATAAACAGAATCAAAGACAAATAAGGAGCTTCTCCATTGATTGATACAGGTTTTAACGCCTTGAAAATGAAGCGTTTTTCAACATCTGTTCCCGTTCCGAAACGTCCAAACAATTGATTGTTAGCATCCCAAAGTTCGACCATGGCATCAGGAATCACGTTTCCTTGTCCATCGAAAACCTTACCAACAATCATAATGGCATCAGTCGTTTGCAAAGGGTCAACTAACTCGTTGTTAGTCAGACTTCTAAAATTATAGTGGTATTGCTCTGGAGCTAAACCGTAAGCAAAATAAGGCCCTACGGTTTGCGAAGGTGTTTGTAACCCTCCAATTCTTGGTGTTGCGGCAGTTGGTGCTGTGCTATTTTCCATAATTTTTATTCAAATGGGGTTGCGTGATGTCCTCTCAAAACGAAATCGAAACGATAGCCTAAAGCAAAATCTGGCTCTGTAATGCTCAAATCAAAAGAAGAAATCAACAAATCTCGTCCTTTGGGTGGAACAGCCAAAAAAATTGGGTCGTATTGTAATAAAGGATCGCCAGGGAAATACATTTGTGTAACCAAACGATTCGTGATATTCGCCCCAAACAAAGAGAAGTGAATGTGGTTTGGTCTCCAAGCATTGAAGTGATTGCCCCATGGATAAGCCCCTGGTTTAATCGTATAAAATTTATAATAGCCTTCCGAATCCGTCATACAACGACCCGTCCCCAAAAAGTTGGGGTCAAGCGGAGCATCGTGTTGATCCACTTTGTGTACATAACGCCCACATGAGTTCGCTTGCCAAAGCTCAATCAAGGTATTCGGAATGGGTTGTCCATTCTCATTCGTCACCTTCCCATGCACCACAATACGCTCGCCCAAAGGTTCACCATTCACACGAGCATTTTTAGTTAAGTCATGATCAAACTCTCCTAAATTAAAATCACCAAAAACAGGCCCAGTACGTTCTGAAAGGGATTGCTTCAACAAGACCAAAGGTTTAGTTGGAGCTCGTAAAATCGTCGAAGTATAATCTGGAGCAAGCCTAGGCGGCTGAACTTCCATATCAAAATTATTATAGATGATATTGCTCATTTGGTTGGTTATAAGCTGGTTAAAAATCTTAAACAAAGATACCCGTATCCTTACAATAATTCTTGGATAAATTAAAATATGACTTGTACTTTTAAAACATATCATCTAATTTTGAAAAATCTTAGTATCTCAATCGTATTCCTTATACAGGCATATTTGTGTCGATTTTAGCTGGTAAAGAAGTTAAAATAGATAATTATCATCCTTCAAGCTATACAAAAATGCCTTTACGAAAAAAAGTAGAGGTACTTACTTTTAGTTTACCGCAAAATTCATTGTAAATAAAATTTGTAGTTTTAAAACATACCATGACAAAAGACCTTATTAATTTTCAAGGATTATACGGAGACCATAAAACCCCTTTATTACCTGATTTTATCCATTTTGAATTATTAGAGACCCGTAGCAAAGTCTATGATTGGGAAATAAAAGAACATCTTCATACAGATTTGTTTCAATTATTTGTGTTGCAGGAAGGACAGGGAATTCTTGTTTCAGAACAAGAAGAAATAAATTTGGAGAGTCCTTGTATTGTGACAATCCCGACGAATACCTTACACGGCTTTCATTTTCAGCCCAATGTGAAAGGCGAAGTAATTACATTTTCAGAATCTTTTTTAGAGAGTATTTTCCAAAAAAAGCCACAACTGTTACTCGAACTGAACCGACTTCGTTGTTTGGATTTTAAAGAACATAGCACTCAATTTTCAGAAATATCGGTCTTACAAAGTCAAATTATTGAGGAACTTATTGAAGAACAAGCCGAAAAACAATTACTGATTCAGTCTCTTTTTCAATTACTTTTTATCCGAATTTATCGCTTTATTTTATCGAAAAACAAACGCTTTACAGCGTCCGACAACCGAACTTTACAGTATTTTCAAGCATTTCAAAAAAGCATTAAACAGTCTGTCCAAGAGTCAAAGTCGATTCAGGATTATGCCAAAGAATTGAACATTACTGCTGTTCACCTCAATCGGGTTTGTCAGCAAGTAGCCCAAAAATCAGCCTTAGAACTGGTACAAGAATATTTAATCAATGAAGCAAAAAAGTATCTACTCAATACGAGCTATACTATTGCTGAAATTTCATATTTCTTAAATTTTAAAGATCCCGCTTATTTTACCCGCTTATTCAAAAAGAGGACGGGCGTGTCGCCAAGTGAATTCCGAAAGAATTAATCTCCCAAGAAGGCATCAAGTTTATACAGAAATACATACACAAAGGCTTATTCTATCAGTAAAATACGATATACTTTTCATAAACCTAAACGGTAGCTATTGTACAAAAAAGTCCACCAAGAATCTTTACTTGATGGACTATACACTTCCTTCTAAATCCCTTTATTTCTTCGTTGTGCGGCTAAACGCACTTGTGCATTCACTTCTCCGTAACGACTATAACAACCTTTTCGCTGAACAATTTCGATAAATAAGCCATTGATTTCTTTACAGTAAAAATGAAAAAACTCACCATCTTCCTGCCGATCATATAAAATATGATGCGTTTTCATTTGCTCAATGAGTTCATCAGACAACTGTGTTTTTGCTCGTAAATCGTCGTAATAATTACAAGGAATAGGCAGAATCAACTTTTTATCTTGAATAGACAAAGCCGTCTGAAAAATATCGTCCGTTTGCAAGGCAATCTGCTGGATTCCGTCGCCAGTATGCGTAATGAATTCGTCTGTCAGTGTGCCTTGTTTCCGACTCGAACTCAAAGGAATACGAATGGTATTGCTCGCATTTTTGGCAACACGGCTATAAACAATTCCTCTGGTATCAATCATTTCTAAAGACTCGTCCACATTTAAGCCCAATAAAGCCCTATAAAACAAGGTATTAGACAGATAAGAGTCGCCACTCACCGAATGCCCGATATGGTCAATTTGCTTGATTCCATTTTCCTTTTTAGCAAGCCCTGTCGAATTAAATTCTACTGGATAGTAATCCGTTTCCGCTTGTTTTTCGTCGATAAAATAATACAAAATATCACCGATTCCTTTCACCGCAGGAATATCCAATTCATCCGTATTTGCCTTACTTTCTAGCCATTCGTAGCCCAATTGCTTAGTCCAACTAGCTACTTTTTGCTTGTTCGGTGTAGCAAAACCAATAGCACAAACCGTATTGGGTAACAAATCTTTCGTAGTATATTGACGGTTAATCACCATAGACACCTCTCCCAATTGATACACACTTACATTCTTCGTTTTATGCTGAAAAGTTTCTACAAAACCAAGATTTGTCAATAAGCTAACTAATTCATCTTGAGCTTCTTCTGTGCTTGAAAACTCTACAAATTCGATGGAAGATAAGCTCGGAACAGGCGATGTTTTTTTCGTATCCGTAATTCCTTCTAACCAAATGAGTGAGCGTTTTCCATCCAACGCAACAGGCTCAATCAAAGACGAGCGAAACTCATCACTAAAAATTTCATGCGAAATATAGCCGTCATAACCCGTTGCACGCACCGCCTTCATAAACTCCACCACAGGAAAAGCACCTTGCCCAGGGAAAGAGCGATAATGTCGCCCCAACTGCATCGGACTCATTTCAGCCTTCGGGGCATCCCCCACTTGTACCACGGTTATTTTTTCTTTGGGAATGGTGTAAATATCCTCAAAGCTTGAGTTCAAGGCACTGATATGAAAATTATCTAAAATATTACCCAAATTAGGATGATTAGCCCGACGCACAATTTCCACCGATTGATGATAGGTGTTGACATAACGCCCCCAAGACAAAGCTTCATAACCAATCTGGAACCCCTGTTCTTTAGCCAACTCTGCTATATCGTACAAATCCTCAGCCGCTTTGTCAAGGCTATTAATCGTATGAACAGACGTATTACTACAAATAAATAACACCTTCGTACCTAACTGGTACATCAGCTCAAACTTATGTTTTGCCCGTTCTAAATTCCGAGATTTAAAAGGCTCAGGCATGGCTTCGTAATCACGAAAGGGCTGTAAACCAATAATTTCCAATCCTAAATCTTGTACAATAGCCTTCAATTCTGTAGGACGAATGTCCGAAACGAGCAAGTCGTTTTCAAATAATTCAACCCCATCGTATCCAGCTTTGGCAATGGCTTTGACCTTTTCGAGCAATGTTCCCGAAAGTGAAACAGAAGCGATAGAATGTTTCATAAGCTAGTCTATTTCGATAATAATTTTACTTTCGTTCCCTTCGGCAGCCAAACTAAGAGCCGCTGAAATATCCTTTAATTTAGCATAACTAGAAATAATCATACTTGGCTTAATTACCTTC
>JBMLRK010000224.1:0-19984 GCA_049241065.1 Spirosomataceae bacterium | reverse complement strand
GGATGAAGTCGCTTATTTGCTTTTACTCTTCTTTGGTCATAACATTTTTTTCACCAATAAAATCTACATCAAGTTCCATAGAAAGATGTCCAGCTTTTTTATGTGTCATCTCGAAAAATAGTTATGAATGAGTTTTAATGCGGCGGTGGTGTTTAAAGCCTATTTTCTTTTCATTTTTCACAGTTCAAAAATACAGATTTACATTTAAAAACTGTCATCACAAGACTAAAAACAACGCTGTGTACCAAGTTATTCTTTGTATCTGTGTCTTACAGACAACTCTCTCTTGCTGATACAGTAAATTGTCAGTGGAGACAACTTAAACCCCACTTACTGTTGTTTGGATATTTTCTCCGTATCTTTGTGAAAACATAGAAAGACATTGGCAACATTTAATGAACTAGGGGTTTCGGCTCAATTCATTCAGGCTCTTACTGAAATGAATATTACTAAACCCTCCGAAATACAGGAAAAAGCAATTCCTTTTTTACTTAAAAATCAACAAGATTTTATTGGACAGGCTCAAACGGGAACGGGTAAAACGGCCGCTTTTGGACTACCGCTTTTGATGAAGGTGAATCCTAAGTCGAATGAGGTACAGGCCTTAATTTTAGCTCCAACTCGTGAACTTTGTCAGCAAATAGCGAAGCATCTCTTTAAATTGACCAAACACTTAACGGCAAAAATCTTTGTAGAAGCGGTGTATGGGGGCGAAAAAATCGAGTTGCAATTACGGGCTTTATCCAGACCTACGCAGATTGTCGTGGCAACGCCTGGGCGTTTAATTGATTTGTTAGAACGCAAAGCTTTGAACTTGAAATCGTTACGTACCATCGTCTTGGACGAAGCCGATGAAATGTTAAGCATGGGTTTCAAAGACGAGTTAAGTACTATTTTGCGTCAGTCTCCTCCCAATACGACCAAGTGGTTGTTTTCGGCAACGCTTCCTTCTGCCCTTCAAAAATTGATTGATACCTACATGGCGAAGGACACGCATACGGTGCAGGTAAAAAAGGCAGAGATTGTCAATAACCTCATTGAGCATCAGTATTTTGTGTGCGAAGAGCGTGATAAATTAAATTACGTGATTCAGTTTATCAATACGATGAATGCGGCTACAGGAATTATTTTTTGTAGAACAGAGGCCGCTGTGCAGACGCTTACTAAGCAATTGCAAAGTAAGAATTATGCCGTTGATGCCATTCATGGCGATTTACAACAGAAGGAACGTGATAAAGTAATGCGTGCTTTTAAGAGTCATAAATTGAAAATTTTAGTAGCAACCGATATTTCTGCTCGTGGTATCGACGTGGATGATTTGGCTTATGTGATTCATTATCAATTGCCCGATATGCCCGAATATTATACCCACCGTAGTGGTAGAACGGCTCGTGCAGGCAAAAGAGGCATCTCGATTTGTTTCGTGAGTCAGGCAGAAACGAAGCGTATCAACGAGTACACCAAATTGCTGAACATTATCTTTAGAAAAGTGTAGTTTTCGCAATTAGTCATATTCCATACGTTTTTGGTCACTGACCCGATGGATGATTTCAAGCAACTTTGTGCTATCAATTAAACACAAAGCGACATGAAATCATCCATTTTAGTTTTAGGGGCAACAGGAAGTATTGGCTATGCTTTTGCCGAATTTTTAATTTCTAAACAAATTCCAGTAACGCTGTTGGTACGAGATTCCAAGAAGGCAACAGCATTATTCAAGGGAAATCCCCTCGTAGAAATCATCAAATATTGATAAAATACAGACAATGACAAGCAGTTTTTTTACTTAGCGTACCTTTGCGATTCAATTATTCATCATCATTAATCATCTTTATTCAGTGAAAAAAACACTACTCTTTGTTCTTTTAACCTGTATTTGCTTGCCTTTGTTTTCTCAGAAAATAAATGAGAAATATCAATACCATATCAAAAAAGCCACGAGTGCCATCAAGGTAGATGGGAAGCTCGATGATGCCGAATGGCAACGCTGTGAGGTAGGCGAAAATTTCTGGATGATGACTCCAGCTGATACGTCTCATGCCCAATGTAAAACAGAATTTCGATGTACTTACGACGATAAATTTCTCTATTTTGTGGCAGTTAATTACCAAGAAAAAGCCGCTCCCTACATTGTTGAATCCTTAAAGAGAGATTTTAACTTTGGTCGAAATGATAACCTTTGGTTAATCTTAGAACCTTTCAATGATTTAACAAACGGTTGGGTTTTTGGGACAAATGCCGCTGGAGCTCAGTTTGATGGACAAATTTCGGAAGGAACGAACTTGAATCCTAACTGGGATAACCGTTGGTTTTCGCAGACCACTTTTGATGGTTCGAAATGGATTCTCGAAATGGCAATCCCTTTTAGTTCACTTCGTTACAAGGCGAATGAAACAACATGGGGGATGAATTTTAGTCGTCTGGATTTACGTTCAAATGAGAAGTCATCATGGGCGCCTATTCCCCGTCAGTTCTTTTCCATTACCCTCGCTTATACAGGCTCGTTGATTTGGGACAACCCGCCGCCATCGCCTAAAACAAATATCTCCATCATTCCCTACGCCTTGAGTGGTATCAGTAATAATTTTGAAGACAAAGGAAATACGGTTTTTCGGAAAGATATTGGGGTAGATGCTAAGGTTGCCTTGACACCGTCCCTTAATTTGGATTTGACGGTCAATCCCGATTTTTCTCAAGTAGATGTAGATCAGCAAGTAACGAACCTAAACCGTTTTGAGTTGTTTTTTCCAGAACGTCGTCAATTTTTTCTTGAAAATTCGGACATCTTCAATAGTTTTGGAGGCAATGAAACCCGCCCTTTTTTCTCTCGTAGAATTGGACTCGGAACTCCCATTCAGTACGGTGCAAGATTAAGTGGTAAGCTCGATAACAACTGGCGAATTGGGGTACTGAACATGCAAACAAGTGCCAATACAGACACCGCAGTAGGCTTGCCGACTTACAATTATTCGGTGTTTGCCCTACAACGAAAAGTCTTTTCTCGTTCGAGTGTCAGCATGATGTATGTCGATAAAGAAGGAATTGGTTTTGGTGCAATGAACGAGCAAAAGGGCTTTAATCAGTATAACCGTAATTTGGTCTTCCAATATAATTTAGCGTCGAACAGCAATAAATGGTCAGGAAAAGTAACTATGATGAAATCGTTTACCCCCAATTTGACGGGCGACGATTGGACTCGTTTTATGGAATTAGGCTATTTAACAAAGCACGTCGAGTTTTATGTAGGTTATTCTAGGGTAGGAGAAAATTATCGTTCCGAAGTGGGTTTTGTTCCTCGTCGTGGTTATACCTATTTTGAACCTTATGTTGCCTATTTATTTTATCCTAAAAATACCAAAAGCGTGTTAATGTCGCACGGCCCAGGAACATGGTTGACGTATTCTCGGAACAATAATGAAAACGTTGCTTCTACTGTTTCGCTATCGTCCGACAATACGGCAAATTATGGCGTAAACTATAATTTTAACTTTAGAAACAGAGCCACATGGTCATTCTGGACAGCCATTGACGAAGTGAAATTATTCTCTCAGTTTAACCCCGTTAATCCTTATTCAAGTGATTATTTTGTCCGAAATCGAAGTGAACATACATGGTCGGCATGGGGAACAGATTTTGTATCGACTCCCAAAACCTTACTTACCTACAGTTTCAGCACTCGTTACGGAGGGTATTATGGCGACGGTTCTCGTTTACGTCTCAATGCTCAAGTAGGCTATCGTTTTCAACCCTTTGTAGGATTATCCCTTTCGGCAGAATACAACGATATTCAGTCTGTGAAAGTAGTCAGAGAAAAAGATAATTTACCGACTATGGCAGGGAATAAATTTTGGTTAATTCAGTCCAAATTTGATATTACCTTCACCAATAAATTATTCTGGACAACCTACATTCAGTACAACGAGCAAGTAAGCAATTTCAATATCAACAGCAGAATTCAGTGGCGTTACAAACCCGCTTCCGATTTCTTCTTAGTCTATTCCGACAATTACTTACCCAACAATTTAGGGCTTAAAAACCGCTCTATTGTCTTAAAATGGAATTATTGGTGGAGTGTGTAGTGGGTAAACGGGTTTTAACCCGTTTCTGTAACAAAAAAAGGTGACAAGCATAAATAGAGTTATTACAAAGAATCATGTTTTAACCCGTTTCTATAACACAAAAAAGGCTTCCGAATTTTTAAGATTCAGAAGCCTTTTTTGTGGTTATTACTAGTTCGTTTTCGGAATTTTCACACCTCTCATGATATGTTTATCAACCTCCAATTTATTAATGGCCGATTTGTTAATCATTAATTTTGCATCAGCTCCACCAGGTTGGATATAGTACGTTTCATCGTTATATTGAATACGTCCAATATTATTGGTCCACTTGTCTGCCATTAACTGGTAAGGATCTGTTAATTTAGCGGCTTTTTTTACCCCAAAACTAAGCGTATTATCTAGTCCAGCATCAAAAGCGATTTTCAGTTTTCCTTCACTTACTTCTGTACAGACCCCTGGTGTGAATTTCTTTAGCAAAACGATATTGATATATTTCCCGTTTTCAAAAGCAATTTTACCGGACTTAATTTTTACCTGATTAGAAGCCAGCTCTCGACGAAGTTCCACATCTCGATCGATATAGAACTGCAATTGGTTCAGCTGTTCTTTCTTGTATTCAATCTTAACTCGTGTATCAACTGTAAAAAACGATTTAGGAGCTGTACAACTAGCTAGTAAGAACAACAGTAGTAGGGAAGTGATATTTTTTAGCATGATGGTAATGGGTTGCAATTTTGAACTAGTTTATGAGTTTAGCCATTCCCAGCAAAGGGATTTATTTCTTGAATTTTAGCCTTCTTTATGAAGTTACTATCCAATAACTGTGCCTAAATTAACGAGAAATCCCCTTGTAAATTTTATGTTCTAAATAAATTACGGTGATATTTTTTATACGGTATTCCTAACTAATCGTAATTTACTCGTCAATCGCCTCCAAAATCACCCCACAAGCCTTTCTGATTTCCTTCTCGGTGATAATTAGCGGAGGAGCAATACGCATGGAGTTATCACAAAATAAGAACCAATCGGTAATGACACCCTTATCAATGCAACGGTCGATAATTGGTTTTAGCTCGTCGAAATCTTCAAATTCTACCGCCATCATTAAACCCTGATTGCGTACTTCTTTGATTTTGGGATGCACCAACAATTCACGGAATAAAGCCGCTTTACTGGCAACCTCATCAATTAATTTTTCTTCTTGAATGACTTTCAGCGTGGCTAAAGAGGCTGCACTCGAAACAGGATGTCCACCAAATGTCGTGATATGTCCTAAAATAGGGTTTGTTTTGAGAACACCCATGATTGCATGGTTTGCCATAAAAGCTCCAATCGGCATACCGCCGCCCATCCCTTTGGCACTGAGTAAAATATCAGGATAAATACCAAACTGTTCAAATGCCCAAAAACTACCTGTACGTCCAAAACCTGTTTGAATTTCATCTAAAATCAATAGCGTATCGGTTTCATCACAGCGTTGTCTGAGTGCATGGAAATAGGCTTTTGTAGGTACACGTACGCCTGCTTCTCCAGCAATTATTTCAATGACAATGGCGGCTGTTTTTGTCGTAATCAAGTCAAGGTCTTCCAAAACACCGTGACGAATATGGCGAATGTCGGGTAAAAGCGGTCTGAAATTTTGTCTAAAATGTTCGCTTCCTGCCAAAGACAAAGCTCCTTGTGTTGCCCCATGATAGGCATTAAAACAAGAAATGATTTCTTGGCGACCCGTATAGCGTTTCGCCAATTTCATAGCTCCTTCCACTGCTTCCGTTCCTGAATTAGTGAAATAAACGTTATCAATAGGAGCATAGCGACCTGCTAATGCTGCTGTAGGTACAAGAGAATCGACTAATGCTTCTGCTAGTTCTACTTGGGGAGTTTGCACATATTCCCCATAGACCATCAGGTGTAAATATTTATCTACCTGATTTTTAATTGCGTCCACCACTTTCGGATGACGATGCCCAACATTGGATACTCCAATGCCCGAAATCAAATCCATATAGACTTGTCCAGCTGTTCCAAATAAGTAAAGACCTTTGGCTCTTTCGATTTCCAAGGCTAAAGGGAAATCCGATGTTTGAGCCACATTTGTTAAAAATAATTCTCTGTTCGTTATCAAGTTCGTATCGTTTTAATCGGACAACAAATTTACGGGTTCGTTGCTTGAAAATAGAACGTTTACTAAAAATCTTACAAAAAGTCTTTTTTACATAGGGTGAAATGTTAGTTGATTGTCTATCTTTAGAACTCACGTTCTTAAATCCTCCATTTAACTTAATTATTATGTCTAAAATTAAATCTACTGCCATTTTAGGTTGCTTACTTTCTCTACTCTTTCTTCAAACCAATGCACAAGACTATGCTCAACCTACTGAGAAAACAATTTCGAGCGAAAGTCCGCTTGTCCGTATCAAAGTAAAAGATGGGACGGTTATTAGAGGCCGAGTAGTGAGTAATAATGCTGACTACTATACCATCAAGACCGAAAATCTAGGAGTAATTCAAATTCCTGCTGCTAATGTGCTTTCCATTGAGCAGATTTTTGATAAAATGAAGTATTCAACAAATAAAGGGCTTATTGCTGGTTTTACCCCATTATTGTCCACAGACTATGCATTAGGTGAAAATGCCTTTAACCTACAAAAAGGCGAAGTGCGTTACACTAATACCATGTTAGTTTTGAATAAATTTGATGTAGGGATTACTAAAAACATTTCTCTTTCAGGGACAATTGTTACAACTGGAGGGGTTGCCATAATTGGAGCAAAATTTACGACCGAACTAGCACCTATGTTGCGTGTTGGAGCTAATGGCTACCTAGGTGTGAATTTCGGTTCTGAATACTCAGAAGGACTCATCGTTCAGGGTTATGCTACTTATGGAAAACCAACTAGTAATGTTACGGTAGGCGGGGCTTGGGTTTCTCATAATTCACCATCTTTATTCCAACTAAGTGGCTTACACCGAATTAGCAATAAAGTAGCTTTGTCAATTGATAACTTTTTTTTCAGAACAACGGCTTATACTTATGTTTATAATGGGGCTTATTCACAGACATATTCAAAAAATACCATCGACGGACTTTCGGCTTATGGATTAAAGATTCTTTGGCCGAGAACAACGCTTGATGTAGGTATGTTCAGAACCTTTGTTGATATGGGAACGACTGCATTACCCTTAGGGATTCCTTATATTAAAGTCGTTACACAAATTGGAAGACCTAAACAACAATAGACTGTAAGGTAAATATAGATTGTTTTAGGCTGTTCATCTTGCCAAGATAAGAGATTTTGATATACCACTTGACTTAAAGAGATTATAAAAAAATAGCTGTAAATTTGTTCCTTATTGGTTTAAAATTACTTGTGCTTTTTTGTATTCTTCTTTAAGTTAAGACATGACCCTAACAACTAAACGTAATCAAACGATAGATTTTCTACGGACAGTAGCAGTAATGCTAACCTTGTTCCGACATTTTGGAGTAAATGCTTTCTTATATAAAATTGGTTGGATAGGCGTAGATTTATTTTTTGTACTGAGTGGTTTTCTCGTTTCAGGTTTATTATTCAACGAACATAAGAAGACAGGTAAGATTAATTTTTTCAGATTTTTTGTTCGTCGAGGACTTAAAATTTATCCATTGTTCTATCTTCTGATAGCTTGTTTTATCCTTGAAGTTAAGCTAAATCCTCAGGTATTACTTTCTATTCCACACCTGCTTTCTGAAATCTTTTTTTATAAAAATTATACGGGAGGAGACATCTTTTTGGTTCATACATGGTCCATTGATGTAGAAGAACATTTTTATTTACTTTTACCCTTACTGTTGTTAGTAATAGCGAAGGTAAGTACGAACACCCAAAACCCATTCAAATCCCTACCTTACATTTTTGTATTTGTAGCGGTATCTTGTCTTGCTTTAAGGATTTATACTAATCATAAGTATCGAGCTTTTGAGCATATCCTGCATGTTAGCCCTACGCACCTTCGAATAGATTCCCTATTTTTTGGTACCTTATTGTCGTATTTTTACAGTTACTATTTTGATAGACTAAAAACGTTGATAGTGAAGTACAGGCCTCAGATTTTACTTTGTGTACTTTTATTATTGACACCAGCATTCGTCCTTTGGGATAGTAATTTATTCATGCGAATTTGGGGCTACTTGTGTCTGTATGTCGCATTTGGAGGTGTCATTTTATTAGGCCTTTTTTCGGATAATCCTATTTCTACTATTCTTGCACCATCTTATCGTTTTGCTGCCCGCTTAGGATTTTACTCCTATGCAACCTACATTATCCATTGGCCGATATATTACTGGTTTGTTATGCCACACTTGAGTTATTTAGATACCCACTATCCAGAAAAGGTTCTTGTGTTTATTGGATATGTATTGGCGTGCTTTACACTAGGTTGGGCGTTCTCGAAGACAATCGAATTACCCTTCTTGGCATTGAGAGATAAACTATTCCCGAGTACATCCAACGCTTTATAAAAATCAAGACAAAAAAAAAGAGGCTCCCTAAAAGAGAGCTCTTTCTATATAATCCTTACTTTGTTTTCTTAAAATCGGTTATTCAACTATATTTTTTGTTGTGGAATATCTCTTACGTTATGCTTTCCTACTTGCTTCAAGAAAGTAGGTGCAAAGTTATACATTATTTTGTTCAAATAATGCAAAAAAATAAAATAGCTATGGAGTGTTTTTTTTTATGACTAAAATTACATCGATGAGTTTTCTATTTTATTGGTTATGTGTCTAACTAAGTATTTTTTAAATTAATTTTACGTGTGGCTTCCTTTATTAAACTTAGGTTTAAGATAGGTTTAAAAGTATTAAAATGCAAGTAAAAGTATTAAAACAGTTAATAAAATGTCAAATTAGTTACGCCAAATACCGAATTCGTTCTGCTGTTGTACCAAATGGCGATTTAGAGAACCATTGTAATCGTATTTTATGCTCGAATTATAGCCAAATAGGACGTTCTTCTTATCTAAATAATATGCTTTTCAGGTTGCTAATTACATCAGGTGTAAAACATTTATCTAAATCCTTATCCTTTTTACTATTATTTTTTAATAACTATTCGTACCTTTGCCGAAAATTACAAATCAGAAAATTAGAGAAACGAAGCATTTGAAATAGCGTTTTTGGTATTCTCAAGCGGATTTTAGTGTGTTCATTCTCTCAATAAGATGGCTTCCATAAATCAAGTAAAAATTTTCTCAGGTTCAGGCTCACGTTATTTAGCAACCGAAATTGCTAAGTATTACGGTAAAGAGTTAGGTTCAACAACCGTACAAACATTTGCAG
Organism: Spirosomataceae bacterium; assembly: GCA_049241065.1. Classification (GTDB taxonomy): domain Bacteria; phylum Bacteroidota; class Bacteroidia; order Cytophagales; family Spirosomataceae; genus JALRIJ01. The sequence continues at coordinate 10,603 of JBMLRK010000224.1, read as the reverse complement.
ATGGTGAAATGTCACCAAGTTTTGACGAATCTGTTCGTGGATGTGATGTGTTTTTAATTCAGTCAACGTTTCCACCAGCCGATAATTTGATGGAATTGTTGTTATTAATTGACGCAGCACGCCGTGCTTCTGCACACTACGTAACAGTTGTAATTCCATACTTTGGGTATTCTCGTCAGGATCGTAAAGATAAGCCAAGAGTAGGTATCGGTGCGAAGTTGATTGCTAACCTTTTAACAGCAGCTGGTGCAGATCGTTTGATGACGATAGATTTACATGCAGGACAAATTCAAGGTTTCTTTGATTTTCCAGTAGATCACTTAGAAGGAGCTGCTATTTTTGTTCCTTACTTACGTTCATTAGGGTCTAGTAATTTATTATTTGCTTCTCCAGACGTTGGAGGTGTGGTTCGTACTCGTAATGTTGCCAAATTCTTCAATGCAGAAATGGTAATTTGTGATAAACACCGTAAGAGAGCTAATGAAGTTGCGTCTATGCAATTGATTGGTGATGTTACAGGAGCAGATGTAGTGTTAGTCGATGACTTAATTGATACAGGTGGTACTATGTGCAAAGCCGCTCAGTTAATCATGGACAAAGGTGCAAAATCAGTAAGAGCAATCGTAACACACGGTATCTTGTCTGGTAATGCTTATGAGAATATCAACAACTCTGTTTTATCAGAATTAGTAATTACAGATACGATTCCGATGAAACAAGAATGTGAAAAAATTAAGGTTCTTTCTGTAGCAGAGTTATTTGCTAAAGCAATCGGAAGAATCCGTGATCACGAGTCTATCAGTTCATTATTCATAAAACAATAAGTAACCTGTCGTTCTTATTGTCATTTAATTTAACCTGTTAGCGGAAGATAGCACAAGGCGAAAGGCCGTTAACATAATATCACTCAAATGAGAAAGATTGAAATTGTAGGGTACAAAAGAGAGACCCTTGGTACAAAATCAGCAAAAGATTTACGTAATGCATCATTAGCTCCATGTGTATTATACGGTGGAGAAAAAACTGTACACTTTGCTGTACCAATGATTTTATTCCGTGAGTTACTTTACACTCCAGAAGTTTCTGAAGTAGAATTAAATATCGAAGGTGAAATTCACCGTGCAATCGTTCAAGATTCACAATTCCACCCAGTATCTGAATTGATCTTAAACGTTGACTTCTTAGAAATCGTTGACGGAAAAGCAATCAAAATTGATGTTCCTGTTAAAATCATCGGAGATTCTCCAGGCGTTCGTAAAGGGGGTAAAATGGTTCAAAAGTTACGTAAAGTAACGTTGAAAGGTTTAGCTGAAAACATCCCAGATTTCGTTGAAGCTGACATCACTGGTTTAGATTTAGGCCAAACTGTTAAAGTTTCTAAATTATCAGTAGAAAACGTTGAGATTTTAAATAGCTTGTCAAACCCAGTGGCAACTATCGACATCCCACGTGCATTAAGAGGAAAAATCAACTCTTAATTCTTAGGTTGTTCAACCAAAGATTAACTGATAGCTATAAAAAGTCCCATTTTCGGAAACGAAAATGGGACTTTTGATTTTAGTAAGCACAACCTGCAATCCTGAATGTTATTTGCCCAGTGTTACTATGGAATTGCTGGGGGGCTACTATTTCAAGCACCTGTTCTGAACTGAACTGAAGCTGATTTAACTCAATAGTCCCTTTAGATAAACGTTGTAAGCCTTGAGATTGGTAGCTACCATTTAAGAGATTCCCTTCTAATGTCAGTAAATTAGGGCAACTATTATTTTTGTAGGAGGGTGTCTTTTTTTGAGTTAACCAAGACACCGCTCGAATGTCTTTCCCAGAGCTAAAGGTAGAAGTAGTTGTGACGGAGTAAGTTTTAGTACTATCTGCAAAAGTGGGTAAAAAGGTGCTAACATTATCCCATAATAGCGAAGTTACTGCCTTCGAAGCCTGACTTTGGTTTGTTGCTCCATACTGGATATATGCCTTCATGGTGGCACTGGAATTAGTGGGGTCTCCTTTATAAAGTGCTAGTTCGCCAGTAGTAATGCCAATGGTTGAAACGGGAAGAATGATGTATTCAGCCGAATCGAGTTGTAAATCGCCATTCAAGGGAGTTAAACTTGAAATAGGTGTACTAGACGTTCCATTTTTTAGCCAGTAAGATGATAAATTTATGGATGGCATTGCTGGGTTATAAAGTTCAACCCATTTCTGACTGGGAGAAACCTCATTGATATAGACTTTTTCTTCTTGAGGGATGCTATATGTGATGGTTAAGGTTGGTTTAGGATAAATGGTTTCTTCACGAGAAGAAAAACGTTTGGCCGAACCATCAACCGCTTCATCTCCAATCAAAATCCACCCAAAGTTACTTGCAGGATTGGCTATCCACGCTTGAACATCGCTTAACATCGCAGTATTAGACCATACGGCATATTGTAGTGTAGAAGCGTCATAGTGAACACTCGTGGATGCGGATGGAGAGGCGACAAAGTCACCTCCTAGATTTGTCCATGATTGCGTACTATAGAAGGTGTATTTCCAGGTTGCGTCGTTTGTTTTAGCAGCTGCTCCTTTTCCCAAACTTACAGAAGCACCTTCACCCCAATTTTTCAATACTTTATGAATAGCAACGTTGTGGTCTATGGAAGACGAAGCTGCTTTCATTACTGCTAAGGTTAGTGTTGCTGATTGTATAATTGCATTAGAGGGGATTCCAGTTATAGGAAACTTCACCAAAGCTCTTCTAAATTGAGTGCCTAAATTACCCTCTGTTTTTCCTGCAAAAAAACTTTTCCCTGAACCATCGCTTAATGTATTGCTTTCAGAGAACATCGTATTGTCTTTTTCTGGATAGAAATCGACGCTCGTATTTTGCCCCGAAACAGCATTGAAAATTCCCAGTAAGCTGATTAGTAGGGGTATGTTATAGCGTAAACTTTTCAGTAAGTACATTCTTATTAACTGTTAGTTCTACCCAATAAGTACCTTTGGGTAATTTGGTGGTAGGTAAAATCTTTGATTGGGTTCCTATAATCTCTGAATAGCTATCAATTAAGGTGACGATATTCTGTAAGTTTGCGTCTTTCAATACAAGTTTTACTTGAGCAGGAGCATTTAAGCTAAAGATGATATTTTTCAATTGACTATTATCCACATCATCTTTGACAATTTTATTCGCTTGATTTTCTACAAATGCAGCGGTAATACAGTCCTTTACATTTGCCTTAAAAAATACGTTAGTTCCTGTATCAAACCCTGGCAATAATACAATACTATTACCTGCCACAAAAGATACATTATGATTAAGACTTACTACATTCTGAGAGCTGATCAGTTTTTTGGCTTGAAACAATGAATCGGAGATGCTTAAACTCCCAAGATTTAACGTATCTGCTGCACAATTAATTTTAACACCAGTACAGTTGCAGTTTGCATCAAACTTATCCAGTTTTGTTAAGGGGTCTCCGTCATCGCAAGGTGTACCGCTAGGTTCGCAAAGACTTGCATCGAATGTGACTTTACTGAAGCCTGTACATCCTGTTCCACCCCAATCTTGAATTGCACTGATAAGAATGTAACGAGCCTTGATATTGTTAAAATTAGGGCCAGTGAAGCCTGCATAGTCTGAAGCACCAGATGCTTGTGGCCACGAGTAAGTGCTACCGAGTGATGTCCATGTAGTACCATCTGTTGAATAGTCAACACTAACTACTTTGAAGCCCCTATTCGTTTGTCCAGCTACATTATAGTTCCAAATTCTAGAGCCATTGAATTTATATTGACTACCAAAATCATATTTTATCCATTTTGTGTAGGCTGCCCTATTGCTATTTGGGTTAGGAGCTGTATTACACGAAAGCCATGAGCTTTCTGCATAATTTGCGGTTAAACTAGTTGTAGGAGCAGCCGCTGCATAAGGCTGATAACGAGCAACCTCATCGTCGCAGTCTAAGCCTGAGCATGGTGTCCCAACACAGTCGCAAGTGGCATTGATTTTATCGTTATTAGTGTAGGCATTACCATCGTTACAAGGAGTTCCTTGAGCGATACAAGCTATTTCACATTTATAGTCATAAAGGTAAAATTTAGGAACTTTTTTCCATGCTTTTACTTCATGAAAAGGTGCTTTCCAGAAAAGATTAAAGTAATCTCGCCAGGTACTTTCTTTATGTCTGAATTCAAAATAATAATACTTCCCCTTTTCAAGGTACAGAGGACCCGTTTTTTGAAATGTAGAGTTGGTATAATCGTTTTCGGCTATTCCATTAAATACAAGTGCTTGGTGATATTGTTTATATTCGATGGAATCATTTTTACTTAAAAAGAAAAAGGTTTGATTATCTCCTGTAATCAAAAACTCATACGTACCAGTGAGTGGGACGGTCATATAGCCTTGTACGAGCGTTCCGTAATTATCTTTTGTATAAGGAGTTAAAGGCCCGTAAGCTCCCTCTAATTTTTCTCGTCTATCTGGTAAAAGAGGGAATTTTGGAGCATTTTGGAGGTCATTTTCAATATAACTACCTGTTATGTTATCGTAATAATAGGCATCAACAACCCCTCTTGCACCAATACAAGTATTGGCGGTTGGAAAAGTACCCACACAATTACAGAATCCATCTTGTAAATCATTGGTAGTGGCAGGATTGCCATCGTTACAGGGAGTTCCTCTTTCTGGACAAGATTGTCCGCAGGTATAATCATTAATATAGCGGGCATCAATTACAGACCAAACCGCAGGTGTTGCCGAAGCTTTTCTCCACGCTAAGGATACAAAATCTCCTCCATTTCCTTCAAAGTTATAAAGTTCAAAGTAGTAGTATTTGCCTGCTTCTAACCGAATTGTTTGAGAGGTTTGATTCGCCTCTTTAGCGTATTCATTCGGATATGTCCACGTTGTAAGCCATGCCTTTCGTTGTTTGTTGGCAGGAAGCTCGTTACTGCTTAGGTAGAAATAGCATTGGTCGTCACCTGTTATATTGAAAACATAATCGTCTGTACTGGTTACATGGATATATCCTCTGATATAACCTGCAAAGTAATCGGTAAAATTGGAAGTTGTGGTTAGTGAACGCAATACCTGTTGGCCGTCAGGATGACTAGGGAAGTTTTCCATAGCTGCCAACGTGTTCGTATCTGGCCTACTTGTAAAGTTTAGCCAGTAATTCCACTTCACTTCTCCAGCAGCACCCACACAGCTTTGAGAAAAAGCTGAGGTATGAAGGACTAAAAAAAGAAATAGACTAAGTAATAGTGATTTCATAAGAAGTCTTAGTAAGAATATTAATAAGTAAGACAGCCTTTATTAGGGTCATTGTCAGTCGAAATAGTCGTGTTGGCAAAGTTCATAAAGCCTACAGGGGATTTGCCAGCTGCATGACTATAGAAGTTTCCTAAATTAGGTAGGACATAGCATAAATCGGCAGGACTAATGCCATACCAAAGAGCAAGTTCAGCATATATTTCATCGGTAGAGATGGACGGAATAAAGTTACCTCTAAATGAAATGTTTTGTGTATTGCTGACTACACTCATTTTAGGGAATGAGCCATAGATTTTACCTCCTTTTACGGCTCCACCCATCACCATCGTATTGCCACCCCAAGCATGATCTGCCCCTAAACCGTTTGAGGTTGCTGTTCTGGCAAAATCGGAAATGGTAAACGTTGTTACTTTGTCTGCGATTCCCATTTCAACCGTAGCATCATAAAATGCTTTAAGTGCTTGGCTGACAATAGGTAATTTACTTGCCATGCCTGTTACTAAGCTATCGTGCATATCCCATCCACCGAGGTCTATGAAAAAGATTTGACGTTTTGCCCCCAAGTTGTTTCTAACACTCATCACTTTAGCTACGGCTGATAAATCCAACGCAAAGTTATTATTCGCAAAGGTTGTTGTCAGTGTTGGAGCGTAGCTTAAAGCTTCTTTGAACACTTGGAAAGAATCGTAGGTTTTTTTCCCAACGCTAGAAAAAGTTTTCTGTAAAAGGTTGGCATACACTTTTGACATCATATTGTCGATGGCATCATTTCTATTTAGTGTGGCCATACCCGTATTGCCCCACGATGAAGGAAGTGCTTGAATACCTACATTGGAAGCGTTAATATTTCTGCTAATAGAATACTCTGCTAGGTCTTGACCACGTTGAAAAATATTTTTTCCTGCCAAGGAAATATTCATAGAGACTTCTTGATGTGAATTACTTGCATTCATTAAGTCAGCAACACGACCTCCAAAACCTGCTGCATCACGAGACTGTGGTACGGAGGTTTGCCACTGCATTTGCTGGTCAGAATGGGAGTACAATCCTAGAGGTATTTTTTTTAATCCACTATTAAATTGTGTCACATTCATAATCGGTTCAACCAGTGTACCTGCATTAGCCATAAATGCAAGGTTTCCTGTGTTAAATAACCCTTGTAATTCTGCCATGCCAGGATGAACCCCGAATGAGGCATAGTTACATGGTAAGGTTCTGAAACCTGAACACTGCGGATTCGTTAATGGCAATAAATCGGTTGAATTGGCTATTGCCAAATCTGTTCTGACAGCTTTATATTCGTTAAAGCCATTGTCCGAGGTTGTAATACCCGATGGAATTAACATACTGTACGAATCGATTCCTCCAGATAACAACACACATACCAAAGCCTTATAGTCTGAAACGCCTGCGGCATTAAAAGATGATTTTTCTAATGCTCCATTGAACATAGAAAGATTCGACAACGTATTCAAAAGCGTTGTTGAACCCATGGCGGCACATCCTGACCGTTTTATAAAATCTCTTCTATTCATGTGGTTAGTTTATCTGTTGATTAGGTAATCTGGCGAAGTCATAATTAAGAAAATAGCCATGCGAATTCTACGATAAGATTCCGTAACATTTGGCACTCCGTTTCCATCTTCACTGTAAGGCATACTTTCAATCACACTTTTGATAGTAGCGAGTGTTTCGGCACTTAATTGTCCGTGTGCTAAAATATGATTGTATTTGTCTAATAATAGCGGGATTTTAGCATTTTTAGCCAATACATTGTCAGCAACTAAGTCTATTTGTGGGTCTTCTTTTGGTTTGTAGGTCTCACCCGAAAAAAGTCCCCAATAATAATCTGTTGGATCATTATCAATCAACCAATCATCTAAGGCATTCCAATATCCAGCGAGTGTTTGAGCACTTAGCAATTGAAATTCTGGAGCAAATTTGCCTGCATTTTTCAAATCACCGTCTGGAGAATAATCAGGGATAAAGAAGTTGAACACCGTATTTGAGTTGAGAGGACGTTGTTCCATATTATTATATACTCGTCCCATGGTGTTTCTGAATACTCCACCATTTGCTGTTAGATTTACTCCTTTGAGCAGATTCATGTAGCGAATGAATGGTTCTCTTAACATCCCAAAATAGGCATTGCTATTTGCAGTGAGGATGTCTCTCGCTTCTGGATCCAAGAAAATCGCTTTGATAACCGCTTTTAAATCGCCTCTTACGCCACTTCCATTATTATTAAAAATAGTCGCAATTCGTTCAATGTAGTCAGCACTTGGGTTAGATGTTACGAGGCGTTGAATGAGTCGGCGTGCCAAGAAAGGCCCAACGTTCTGATGATTAAACACCGTGTTTAGGGCATCTTGAATGTCCAATTCTCCTTGTGCTACAGGGCGACTTATGACGGTGTATCCAAGAAAGGTTTTTGTGCCAGGCTCATGTCCATTTACAATCCTTGGATTTGTTCGCCAAGGACGAATGTATTTATCACTTGAGTCAACGGGAAAGAATTTCATTCTTTTGGTATAACTCCAAATGTCCTTCCTACTATCGCCCAGATAGCGAGCATCTCCCCAAGAAAGCCCTGTGAATACTTTTGCGAGTCCTGCAATATCTGCGTTGGTATAGGTAGGAATAGATTTACCCTTAGCATCTTTTACTTCCGTTCCGTTGGTATTCAATTGATATAAGCCAATCGAAAATAATTGCATAATTTCTCGTGCATAATTTTCATCAGGATATACTTGTTTCCCATCTGCAATATCGGTGGCATGATTGTTTAAGAACGTTAAATAACTACCCATAGCAGGGTGGTAGGTAATACTGTCGAGGAGAGCTCTATAATTTCCAAAAGCATGACGTTGAATTAAATCATAATAACTGGCTAAAGCATAAGGGTTGCCATCAAAAATCGAAATCCTAGACGTAACTAAAATCTCACTGAGTGCTAGGGTTACACGCCAACGCAGTTGGTCTGGTGCTGTCATACTTCCCTGAAACCAAGCGATGTCAAAATGACCGTTGTTTACACCCACATTTGCTAGGGTATATTTGCCCGTTGGATTTCTGTTTAGTGAATCAACCATGTACTGATGTAATTTTCGTACATACGCTTGTGTACTGAAAGATACGGGCAGACTAAGTTGATTATTGAGCCACTGTTCAATGCCAATTGCTGTTACATTTTGGATTTCGCTCAAGGTAGTACCGAGCGTTGCCTGAGATAGGAAGCGTGATGCCGCATTGGGATTCGGTAAATACCCAGTACTCATGAGGGTACGGATACCCGTAGCATCTCCAGAACTTGAGCTTACGGTGATATTCTTATAGTTTCCCATTCCGAACTTGGTGACTTGTTGGGCATGAGATACGCTTAGCAAGCATAGCCAGCTGATTAATGTAAGGATTATTTTGTTCATTGTGGTCAGTAAAGTTAGTGCAAATTTGCAAAAGCTACACTTTCAGATATTACTTCAAATATAATACCATAATAGACATAAGTAATTCGGGAGTTATGAAAATTTTCTGAACAAAAAAAAGGATAAAACTACAATCTATAGTTTTATCCTTTTTTTTGTTCTTTTTCTTTTGCTAACTGACTGACAGCTTGCTTATTATAGATTTTGCTAACCTCTATAATAAATAAAGTTACCCCTCTATATTTTATTATGCAATTCCTTTGTTAAAACTAAATGTACCGTTCAAAATATTGTTTAATCGAGGTCTTCTATTTGGGTCAACTTCATTGTTTACGACTGTTTTTACAACTAATTGTTCATCAATCATAGACAATCCGCTCACTACAAAAATGCCACTTTGGTTAGCCACTTGTTCAATGGCTTTTTTCAAGATAGCTAACGAACCTGTTAGCCCACGATTGACACATAAGTCAACACGAAGTACTGTTCCTGCTTCGGAATAGATAATTCTATTTAGTGAAACCGTTTGTCCTAAAATAATAACGCTGGTGCTATCTGCTAAGGCTTTGTTTAAGTATTCCTCCAACGCTATGGCCACTTGAGCTCGAATCATTCCTCTGTACGAACCACTGGCAATAAACGCTCCTGTTAGACGTAAATCATTGGCTACTTCATTGTACGCATTATCGCCTTGATACCAAGTGTAAGAAAAAATATTATTGTTTACATCCATTCCGTACTGACCAAAGTACTTTGTAAAACCACTAGGGTCAGTATTTTTAAAACGTTGCAACACTCTTGATAACATAGAGCCACTGGCTGCTGCCCCCGTAAATTGAAGGAATCCGAAGGAGAAAATGGCTTTGTCATAACTATTTACCGCATCGAAATTACCTTCATTTTGAGCGACAAATTGCAAAATTTCGGCATAAAAAGAGCGTGGTAAAATGTCCTCAAAATCATCGAGGTGATTTTCGAATGCAGCTTGTCCTCTATAAGATACGCCAAAGGGATTCACTAAAAATGCCGAGGGATAATGGTCTCGCATGGTTGCCGAACCTGTTCCCCAACTAATAACAATGCTGTTGTAGGTAGTCTTGTTTGTTTTTGTTACCACAAATTGATTCAATCCTGAAGCAGGTGTCGAAGGAATCACTGGGGTCGGAATCGGTGTTGGTGTAGGATTTGGTATTGGTTTAGGCGTTACGGGTGTTGGAGTACTGCTTGCACCCACAATGAGTACCTGACCTAAAGAAAGGGCTGTGCCTGTAAGTTTATTCCATGCTTGTATCTGAGCAACGGTTACCCCATTTTTTGTTGCAATGCTATAAAGGGTGTCTCCCTTTTGTACCGTATATCTTTTACTGGTGCTACTGTTAGTTGTATTGCTCGGTGGGGGTGTTGTTGGCGTACTGCTTGGAGCGGAAACGGTTAGTACCTGCCCAATGGAAATGGCATTGCCCGATAGGCGATTCCATTTGATGATTTGTTCTGGAGTTACTCCAAACTTGCGAGAAATCGAATACAGCGTTTCTCCTGCTTGAACTTTATATGTCATAATCTTAATTTTATAGATAAACAAACTTACGACTTCTTCGTTTAATTTGATTCAAAACCTAGACAAAGCTGATGATTTTGTCGATAATCTTACAAAAAATAAATGTGTTGCACTTGAGTCTTTTTCAAGACAACGATGCAACACATGAGTAAATTGAAGCAATTATAGAGTGCGACATAACTTAGTAGAATTTCAATCCGCAAAAAACCTTATAGGTTTTCAAAACCTATAAGGTTTCGTTTCAAAAAGTTATGTCGTAGTCTATAACCTATTTACTAAAACTAAAGTTGCTGCTTAATAACTTTTGAACACGTGCCTTTTTCCAAGCTTCCACATCATTATTCGCTACTGCTTGTACCACACTTT
>JBMLRK010000223.1:0-6817 GCA_049241065.1 Spirosomataceae bacterium | reverse complement strand
ATTTACCGTTGGCATCGCATTATTGGGCTTGTAACGGTCATTCCTGTCATATTTTGGACACTTTCGGGGTTGATGCACCCTTTTATGTCGCACTGGTTTAAACCGAAAATTGCGAAAGAATTTATCGTTCAAAAGCCAGTTAAAAAGGAAAAATTAAAGCTCTCTATTCAAGAGGTTTTGAAGCAAGATAGCGTTACCCAACTGAAAAATTTCAGAGTGGTTTCGTTTAATCATAAAACCTATTATCAGGTAAAACGGGTAGCGGGGAAACTGGCTTATTACGATGCTGCTACGGGAAAAGAACTCGAAAATGGCGATGTCCTATATGCTGAATGGATGGCAAGAGAGTTATCAAAAGACTCTACTTCTAAAATAAAATCCATTACGGTTCAAAGCGATTTCGACGGACAATATAAATTCGTCAATCGCCTGCTACCTGTCTATAAAGTTGAATTCGAGAAAGATAACGGCTTAGAAGTTTTTGTGGATACCGAAACTACTCGTATGGCAACCTTCAACACCAATGCACGTAAGGCATTTATTTGGTTCTTTGATGTGTTTCATAACTGGTCATTCTTAGATGTTATCGTTTCTACCAACATTCGTTTGGCGGTGATGATCCTGTTGTTGTCGATTATTATCCTTTCAACGGTTTCAGGATTAGTGATTTATGGGATTCTTTGGGGGAAATTTAAAAAGCCTCGCAGTGCCGATGACAAAGTGGGAATCTTAAAAAAATACCACCGTCAAATCGGTATTTGGGTGAGTTTTGTTACCCTAACGTTTGCCTTTTCGGGGGCGTATCATGCCGCTAAAAAGTTCACGCCAGACGACCGTAATAAGTTTAGTTACGAACCTATTTTTAAGATAGAAGAGTTGGGCGTTAATCCTTTTGCCTTAAAAGTAGATTCTTCAAAAGTACTGAATATTGGTTTGTCTAAAATCAAGGACAAGGCATATTATACCGTATTTTTTAAGAAAGAAGAAGAGCAAACGCCAGAACCTGCTTTCTTTGATGCCCAAACAGGGGAGGAGCTGAAAGACGGTAACTTGCTTTATGCTAAATATTTAGCAAATAAATTCTCGAACTTATCAGAAACAGCCATTGCAAAAGAACCCAAAGAAGGAGAGCAGGAGACAATGGCAGACTGTTGTGAGCCAGGTGCAGACGTTGCCAACGCTCAAGTGAATGATAAGAATTTGTTGAAGAGCGAATGGTTAACCAAATTCGACCGTGAATATGGCTTTGTAAATAAGCGTTTACCTGTGGTTAAAATTGCGTACAATACGCCAGAGAAAACTACCTATTACATCGAAACAGCAACAGGAAAACTAGCAGCCAAAGTTGAAAATGCAGACCGTAGAGAAGGCTATAGTTTTGCGATTCTTCATAAATTTTTGTTTATGGATTGGGCAGGAAAAGACGTTCGTGATATTGTAACAATGTTGTCGGCATTGGGCGTTTTAGTGGTTAGCTTGTTTGGTTTAGCCTTGTTTTTGAAGGTGAAATAAATATAACCTCAGTAAGAAAAAAAGTAGCTTGGACAGTGCTAACAGCTGTCCAAGCCTTATCCTATTTTGTCATTTATTCATGTTAAAAAATAGCATCCTATTTCTATTAATCCTCTTGTTGAATAGCTCTCTGTTCAACAAATGGGCGATTGTGGGCTATTATGAAGCAAATCATGAATACATTGCCAAGGTGCTTTGTGAAAATAGAAAACATCCCGAGCTACATTGTGATGGGAAATGTTTTTTAGCTAAAAAACTCAAAAAAGCCGAAGAGCAAGAACAAAAACAGACTTCTGAAAAGTTAGAGAAAATCCAGAAAATGACCTTGTTCTGTGTGCCTCTTTTTAGTTCAGAAAAAACCTTACTTACCTTTACTTCTTTAACAAAACGCATCGTATTTCCACCCCATTTTTTCTTTTCTCAGGAAGAAAATTTTGGTGTCTTTCATCCCCCACAAGTTTAAAATAAGCCCTTCTTGTATGATTTTATGACATGTCCTTCGGGTCATGGAAGATTTCTATGATCTTATTTTTAACCTGTCGAGTTTTCACTCGACCCAATTTTGTATTTACTCATGACTAATAAATTATTCTCATTTGCACTTATCGCTCTTGTTTTCTCGTTAGTTTTTACTTCTTGTAAAAAAGAGGATGAAATTAATCCTAACGATAAAAATTCTCTTTTTGTCAATTTTGAGAACAAAGTAGGAGCAAGTGCTTTAACCCTAGGAACAGCCTATACTAATGGCTCTGGCGAAGATTTTACCGTTACAACGCTGAACTATTTTATTTCTAATGTGTCCTTGAAAAAAGAAGATGGCACAACGGTTTCTTTCCCCAATCAGTATTTCTTGATTCGTCAGTCGGATGCAAGTACTTGGTCTCCAGAGTTAAAGGATGTTCCTGCGGGCAATTATACATCTATAACCTTCAATGTAGGAGTTGATAGTACCAAAAGTGTTTCGGACGTAAGTCAGCGTACGGGTGCGTTGGATGTGGCTACGAACGGAATGTACTGGTCTTGGAATTCGGGATATGTATTCTTTAGATTTGAAGGGACTTCATCAGTAGTACCAGCAAGTTCAAGTGGGGCTAAAGCGTTCCAATTACACGTGGGTGGATATGGCGGAATTGCAGCAACTTCAAAAACTGCAAATAATAATCGTAGTGTGACCTTAGCTCTTCCAACAAAGGCAACAGTTCGTAATAACATTGCTCCAAAACTTCAGATGTATGCTGATTTGGCAAAGGTATTTAATGGAACAACGGTGCTTAAATTGGCCACAACTAACAGCGTACACAGTCCAGCGGCAGCCGTTCCAATTGCTAATAATTATGCAACGATGTTTAGTGTAAATCGTGTTGATAACGATGCTAAGTAGGGATGTTGAGTCGTAAACAATTAGAAAATTGGTTGGAAGGTACGCATATTATCCTTCCACCACCTCCTTCTTTTTCGGAGCGAATCAAAGGAATGCTGACGTTAACGAGTTTCGACAAATTACAAAAGCTGATGTTAGTAGTTCATTTTTTTACGATGGCTACGCTGATTTTCAGTCTGATGTATAAATTGTTATTGAACTAATTATGCTTGGGGTTGTGTGAAAAAGCATTTGGTGTCAGAAGGTTGCTTCTTTACGTTGTAAACTCATCAATATTCAACTTTTACACAACCCTAATTTATCTTAAAAACAGGCTTCTTCCATGAAAAAAATACATCGAATTATCAGTTGTTTATTCTTACTGGTGTGGGTATTGTCTTGTGCTGAAAGTGGTACAGAAATTGACCCTAATAAACTTTCTTATACGCCAAGTAATTTTCCCAAAGCGGAATATGATTTAACAAGTAATCCCGTAACCAAAGAAGGATTTGAATTAGGAAGAAGCCTTTTTTATGACGGTATTTTGTCAAGAGACGGTACAATTTCTTGTGGTGAATGTCACCGACAAGACTTTGCTTTTACACACCATTTACACGATTTGAGCCACGGAATTGATGGAAAAATTGGCTTGAGAAATACCCCTACGCTTCAAAACCTTGCTTGGGGAAAAACGTTTGGCTGGGATGGTGGCGTTATTGGCTTAGATTTTTTTGCGATTGCCCCCATCGAAAACCCTGTTGAAATGGATGAAACAACGGCGAATGTCTTGGATAAATTGAGAAAGACGGACAAATATCCACCCATGTTTAAAAATGCTTTTGGAACAACCGAAATTACATCGGTACGTTTTTTAAAAGCTCTTTCGCAGTTTATGTTATCGTTAGTATCGGCAAATTCTCGTTACGACAAGTACATCCGTAAAGAGGAGGGAGGGACGCTTACCGAAACGGAATTGGCTGGACTCAGTGCTTTTAAACAAAAATGTGCTTCGTGTCATGCAGGAGAACTTTTTACAGACGAAACATATCGCAATAATGGCTTACCTCCAACTGACCGTCAGCAAGTTGTTTATAAGGTAATCAACGGTGTGACAACCGCTACTTTAGAACGAGTTTATGACGACGGACGAATGCGTATTACAGAATTAGCGGCCGATAAAAATAAGTTCAAAGTGCCAACGCTCAGAAACATTGAAGCCAGCAGACCCTACATGCACGACGGACGTTTCACGACGTTGGAACAAGTGTTAGACCATTATAGTACTACCGTTACTGAAACGGCAAACCTAGACCCAATCCTCAAAAAAAATGGCGTGTTGGGAATTCCGTTGACCAGTACGGAAAAAATACAAATTATTGCGTTTTTGAAAACGCTGACAGACCGTGATTTTCTGGCAGATAAACGGTTTGCTCCCACTTTATAAGCATCAACAAGATGAAAAAATATAGCTTCCTTTTTTTGATTTCTTTTTTTGTCACCACTTCATCGTACGCCTGTGACCTTTGTGGCTGTGGTAATGGCGGTTCGTTTTTTGGCATTTTACCCCAAGCACACAAAAGCTTTGTAGGCTTACGTTATGGTTACAAAAGTTATGATTCGCATATCAAAACACCCAATTTACAAACGCACGAAGATTTCTGGAAAACAGAACTTTGGTTTAGAACGTATCCCTTAAAACGAGTTCAATTACTAGCTTTTGTGCCTTACCTTTTCAACAAACAGACGATTTTGCAGACGGGTAATCAGTTGGATTTACAGGGTTTAGGCGATGTGACGTTGCTTGCTAATTACAATGTGTTCAATACCTTAACGGATACTATTCCGCATCGTTTTGACCATAATTTACTGATTGGAGGAGGGGTGAAATTACCTACTGGAAAGTATCAGTACGATGCCCTAAACGATAGTGAAGTCGCCAATGCTAATTTTCAGTTAGGAACAGGGAGTACGGATTTTCTGCTGAACTTAGTTTATACATTAAGGCACAAAGCATGGGGACTAAATTATGATGTTACCTATAAAATTAATACGCAAAACAAGAACGATTACCATTTTGGAAATCGCTTCACGACTAATCTTTCGCTTTTGTATTTTCATCATTTGAGTGATAACATCACGCTGATTCCGAATGCTGGAATTACCTACGAATCAGCACCAAAAGATACTCAAAACGAAGTGCCGAATGCCAATACAGGAGGAAATGCTTTGCTTGCTTCGGTAGGATTAGAAGGGTATATACACCAATTTTCGGCAGGTATTAATTATCAGAATCCTATTGCCCAAGAGTTAGTTAATGGCGACTTACGAGCCAATCAGCGGTTGAATGTGCATTTTACGTTTTTGTTTTGAGTTAACAAGGAGTCATATCAAAGTACTTGAAATTATTTAAAATGAGATTGCAATCTTTTAGCAAGTAAAACGTGTTTAAAAACGAAAGAATAAATATGGGTTTGTGTAAATTAGCATAAAATCTATCACATTCATGAAGCTAATATTTCTGACCATTTCACTTTTTACTTCTATCATTGCTCATAGTCAATCATTACCTGACTGGTTCACGGCAATATATACTAAAAAAGGACTTGATAAAGAATACGTACTTATATCATCCATTAAGCCTTCTTTTTTATCAGCTGATTTTAATGCGGATACGTATGAGGACATTGCTGTGCTAGTAGTAGCCAAGAAAACAAAGAAAAAAGGAGTGCTTATTATCCATCAAATAACGAATACCTTCGTTATTTTGGGAGCAGGAAATAGACTAAGCAATGGTGGTGGTGACGATTTTAGCTGGATAGACAAATGGCAGTTGTACAAAAAACGAGTTGCCTTTGAATCACTTTTTGATAAAAAATCAGGGGACATCATCGGAAGTCGGAAGGTTAATTTCAAGCAAACGGGTATTTTGTTAGAAGACTACGAAGACGGAGCAGCTCTTTCGGGGGGTATTCTTTATTGGAATGGTAAAACTTATCAGTGGATTCAGCAAGGGGAATAAAGGAATTGTCTGTTTTGAATCTTAAATGCTGTCTTTTTTAGTTATTTTGCATTAAAATATTCAATCAGTCATGAAGATAAAAGAACTTTATATACAGCAATATCATCAGTTTAACGCTTTTCATTTGGATTTAACCTATCCAACTGGACACCCTAAGGCTGGGCAAGCTCTTGATAAAGTATGTTTTATTGGACAAAGTGGAACAGGGAAAACAAGTTTGTTGGAAGTGTTGAAGGAGGTTCTTACACTTGTGATGAATCATGCTAAACGCCCCTTTTCTTTAGAAACAGAAGAGTTTGAATCTACCTTTAGAAGTGAAAGTAATAGACCCAGTTTATTTGATAACGAGGTTAGAGTGTCATTTGATAATGATATAAATATCGCCTTTCATAAATTGAAGGATACAAATGATTCATTAAATGCTTATAAGACTATACTTACAGGAATCAATGAAACGAAACAGCTATTTTTGAATAATCAATTTCAGGTATTCTTTTATCCCTGTGATATTCAGATACCTAAATCAGGGAGACCAGTTTCGGTATCTGTGCCAAATCTAGCAAATTCTAAAAACTTTCATGATTTCAATAATTATGATTTGAGAAAAAGTTGGGATAAAATTAATGATGATATTATAAAAGACCGAGAGTTAGCAATACAAAAAAGTATAGCTCTTACCAATCTGCTAAAAGACCCTAGCTATTCCTTAGAAGCTTTTTCTAATGCGAGAAAGGAGTTTTTAGAATGGGACATGAAAAAAAATAACCCCATTGTAGATTTAGCAGATAACTTTCTGAACAAAATTATTGGACGGTTTAACCTAAAGGTGAAAACTGAATTGGATTTTGAAAAAACAGAAGACATTAAAACGATTAAAATTCAAACAGCCCAAGGAAAAGATATTCCTTTCGAGGCATTAAGTACTG
>JBMLRK010000222.1:0-4763 GCA_049241065.1 Spirosomataceae bacterium | reverse complement strand
GTGTTTAATCGCTACAGGCTACATCAATTTCAGAATGCGAGCCATGTTGGTTTCATTCCTAACGCACCAATTATTTCATCATTGGAAGGCTGGAACACATCATTTAGCAAGCCTGTTTTTAGATTTTGAACCTGGTATTCATTACCCGCAGTTTCAAATGCAAGCGGGCGTTACAGGCATCAATACGGTTAGAATGTATAATCCAATCAAACAATCGCAAGAACATGACCCCGAAGGTATTTTTATCCGAGAATGGGTTCCCGAAATGAGAAATTGTCCGCCCATGTTCACGCATGAACCTTGGAAAATGACTGCAATGGAACAGGAAATCTATCATTTTCATCTTGGTAAAGACTATCCATTCCCCATCATTGATTTTGAAAAGAATACAAAAGCCGCCAAAGACCGTATCTGGGGACAACGAAAAAGCAACGAAGTCAAGCAAGAAAAAAGTGGCATTTTAGAAAAACACACGATACCAACGAAAGAACAGCGTGTTAGGAAAAAACGAAAGTGAGTACGCTGTTAGAGATGTTCCGAAGGACAAGATAACTAAGAAGCCAACTGAGGGCACAAAGACTATTTTTCCTCTGCAAAACTCTGCGGTACAATCGACTATTCCACGGAGCTACACTAAGAGTCACAGAGAGACACAAAGATTATTTTTTCGGAGAAAATCTGTGCTATACGAAAGTGATTTGTGGAAGAAGACCAGCCTGGGGCTAGAATAAAACCAGCCTATTTCGGACAATCCAAAATCCATCATCACCATCACTCATCTTTAAAGTCCCAATCAATAATTCGACCGTCTTGCATTTGGATGGTGCGGTCGCTGGCTTTTGCAAAGTCATTGTCGTGGGTTACGGCAATAATTGTTTGTCCTTGATAGTGAGCTAATTCCTGCAAAATATCAAAAACAATGCCTGTGTTTTTACTGTCCAAATTCCCTGTTGGTTCATCGCCCATGATGATAAGCGGGTCGTTAATCAGGGCTCTGGCAATGGCTACCCGTTGCTGTTGTCCCCCCGAAAGTTTACTGGCAGGTTTGAGTGCTTGATCTTCGAGTCCGAGCATTTTTAGTTTTTGAAAAGCACGTTCTTCTATTTCTTTTTCTGAGTAGTTGCCAAGACGTAAAGCAGGAATCATCACATTTTTCAAGCATGAAAATTCGGCCAGTAAGTAATGAAACTGAAAAACAAACCCGATTTTCTCATTTCTGATAGCTGCTAACTGGTCTTGGTTATAACCCGTAACGGCCTCTCCGTCAATAATCAAGTTACCCTGATAGTCGGTATCCATCGTTGACAGAATATACAATAAAGTTGATTTTCCAGAACCCGATTTTCCAATCATGGTTAAGAACTCCCCTTTTTTAACATCGAACGAAATATCGTGCAATACCTTAAACTCAATCGGGTCGTAAAAGGATTTTTGTATCTGTTTAGTTTCTAAAACGAAAGACATTTTCTTTGTGGGTTATTTGGAGGTAGTAGGTTTGAGGTAGTAGGTATGAGGTAGGTCGCTCAAACCTCATACCTAAGACCTCATACCTATATTCCTATTTTCTAAAAATACTTACAGGATCGACTTTGGCGGCTTTTCTGGCTGGCATGTACCCTGCCAAAAAGGTAATGATGAAACCAAAAAGAATCCCTTGTGCGAACTTCAGCGGTTCAAAGCGGATGGGGAAATAGCCAATATCACCGCCAATATAAACGTGTTGCAGTAAATTAATCATAATCGTTGCCGCAATAACGCCTAAGACAATTCCTATCAAACCGATGGTAATGGCTTGGGTGACAAAAATCCGAATAACATCTCCCCCTTTGAATCCCATCGCTTTCAGGATAGCGATGTCGTTTATTTTTTGCGAAACGGTCATATTCAGAATATTATAAATCCCAAAACCTGCCACTAATAAAATGGTAAACGACACAAACGTGATGACGATTTTTCGCATTCGTGACGCTGCCATGAGGGTTTCATTGGCAGCTTTCCAATCTTCTGCCGTATAACCCGTCAATTCCGTAAGTCGGCTGGCGTACTGAGGAGCTTGTTCCGAATCCTTGATATTGACATTGATGTCGGTAATATAAGAGGCACTTTCTTTCAGTAATTGTTGGGCAGGTTGAATATTGATATACGACCTGCTTTTGTCTTCTTTAGAATTATTGGTCTGAAAAATCCCGACTACATTCATTGTTTTACTCACGCCTTTTGAGGACGTAATACTGATATTATCCCCCGTTTTTAGGTTCATTTTCTGTGCAATACCACTTCCAATGACAATTCCGTTTTGATTGTTTTTTAAGGCTTCAATGCTTCCTTCTACCATAAACGATTTGATATTGAACATCTTGTTGCCTTCGTCTGGTAACAGCCCAACGGCATGACCCGACATTAAGGAACGCCCTAGGTTATAAAACAAATTGACGTTCACTTGAGGCATTACCGTAATGACACCTTCCTGATTTTGAATCAATTGTATTAATTCTTTCGGGTTAACAATCGTATTATTGTTGGGAACAATCTTCGGGTTAGAAATCAGTACTGGCTTTTTAGCATCTGTTATCAGCGACTGAGAAATTTCATCGTCCTTATAAATACGAATATGGGGAGTCGATTTAAAAATGGCTTCCGCCGACGTTCTGTCGAAACCCGCCATCATCGAATTCATAAAAATATAAACTGCCATTCCCAACAGCACACCCAAGGCCGCCACAAAGGTCAGGCGTTTATTGGTGCTGATATAGGTAAAAGCAATCGTTGAATTTATACTTGCCATCGGATTAAGGTTTCAGTTTTTTCAACACATCTTTTTCGGTCAAGCCAGCCAATATTTCCACCCATTCGGTTGAGATAATACCTGTTTTAACAAGCATTTTTTCTTCTTTCCCTTCGATACTAACTTTGTTGCCAAAATCCAGAAAACTTCTCGGAATCAATAAGGCATTTTTCTTTTCTGCCACTACGATATTGGCTTCTAACTGCGTTCCCACAATCGAAAAATCTAAGGGCGTTTGAAAACTAACTTTGCACAAGAACGACTGCGAAGCATCATCGAACATCGGTAAAATTTCGCTTACGACTCCTTGATAAATCTTTCCTTTTTGGGTATTCAATTGCAGAGCAACTGCCTGTCCTAGTTTCACTTTTCCGATACTACTTTCATCTACATTTACTTTGGCAATGATGGTATTCGTTTTTCCAATTACGGCAATGGTCTCCCCTCTTTTTACAAAATCGCCTAGCTGTTTGTAGCGTTTCAGCACTTTTCCCCCCACAATGGCCTTCACTTTATTGTATTCCGTAGTGGTTTGGTTTACGTCTTTCGCTGCTTTTTGCGTAATTTGTTGTTGATTGGCTTGTAGCTTCAAGGCAGCATATTGGTCTTTTAGAGCCACTAGATTTGCTTGCGAATTTTGTACCGCCAAAGCTGCATTTTCGTATTCTACTCTGGCAACGCTATTACTTTCCAACAAATTTTTATAACGCTGTGCCTGTACTTGGTCTTGCTGTAATTTTTTCTCGGCAAAATCAATGGAAGCCTGTAACTGTTGTAAGGCTGGAGCATTATCGGTTACATTCAGGTTTGCAATTTTCAACTGTGCAGTGGCAGCTTCTGTATTCAAAATCGTCGTTTTATTATCAATGACCGCCAACACCTGATTGACAACCACAGCATCGCCATCGTCGAAATTCACTTGAATTAAATAACCATCTGCCTGAGCAACAAGGTTATACTTTTCGTCTGCCTCTAACGCTCCCGATGCAAAAACCGTTTCGGTAATATCTTGTCGGATGGGATGCACGGGCTTTTCTTCATTTTTTTTGCAAGAAGCAAATGCTAAAATGCTCCAAACAATAACTAGGTATTTTTTCATGTTTTATTTGTCTGTGTTGAATCTTATCTGGATTGGGGGTCAATGGGTTTTAACCCGTTGAATTAAGCATTATACTTCAATTCACGGGTTACAAACCGCTCTCTGTAATTGAATTAAAAACAGTTCACCTTATTTGGGTTAAAACCCGAATACCCTACTTAACCGTGTTATTAATTTCGATTTTGGCTTTGGTAAAGGCAATGGTTGCTAGTGAAGTGGCGAGATTTAACTGACTAATAATCAAATCGTTTTGTGCTAATAATAATTTATCTAAACCCAAAATATTGTCTCGATATTGATTCTGACTTTTCTGAAAATTATCCTCTTTTAGCTTCGCTATTTGAGCGAGGTTTTTATACTGAGCCACTACCTTTAGATATTCTTTATCCAACTGCTCGTTTTGTAAACGGTTTTGCAATTGGGTATGCGTCGCATTGATTTTAGCCAGTTGAGTATTGATTTCGCTCGTTTTAAAATTAGACAATTTCGTTACGTTCGTTGGTAAATCCCAAGTCATGCGTAAACCTATGTAATTACTGCTAATCCATTTGCCATCAAAGAACGAATTGTTACTGTTGTTTTGCCAGTTGAGTGAAGAAACAAAACTTAAAACGGGTAATTGTTGCCATTTAGAGGCGAGTAATTCTGCTTCTAAAAACTTAGTTTGCAGACGCATTCCTTCTTCAAGCAAGTTATTTTTTGCAGCAGCAACCGAATTTTCTACCGACAAAGGCGACAAGGATTCATTGAGAACTAGCTCTTCATCCGTATCACACAAGGTTTTGAGAATTAAAGTTTGCTGTTCGATATTCCAATTGGCTTGTTCGATTTTATCGGCAATCGTAATGCTATTTACCTGTGCGTCGTTCAAATCTTGCT
>JBMLRK010000221.1:0-3393 GCA_049241065.1 Spirosomataceae bacterium | reverse complement strand
TGTAAATACCCTTTGTCTTTAATCTGTTGCAGGGCTTTTTCTGCCGATTCATCTAATTTGAACTCGATGCAATAAACGTAGTCTTGTAAACGAATCAAAGCATCCATCCGTCCATCCGAAGTTTGTACTTCCGACTGAATATAAACGCCCAGCAACGTAAATGTTAAATGAATGATAGCATGATAAAAATGCGGAACGCCGCCCGGTTCATTTTCTCGTTGCCATAATTCATAAGGTAATGATTTGAATATGGTGTTCAAGATTCCTTCCAAACGATCAATTTCCCCTTTCTCTAATAGTTGTCTAATTTTATCGACATAGACCACTCCATAACCTAAATCACTTTGATTATAAGCAGCCATTAACACTTCTATGTAAGATTTTTTTACTTCTTTATTGGGATAACCTAACACATAAACATCACTTATCTCATTGTATGACTTCATGGTTAAATACCCTGTCTGAAACATGAGAGGGATAAGTTCTAGTTTTTGTATATCGTAGGCATTCAGAGCATTAGCACCAATTTCTATTTCTTCAAAATTATATAGATGTGTCTTCTCTGCCAATTTTATCAAGAAGGTGGGTGTACCCGTCTCAAACCAGTAATTCTGATACCTTCCTTCTCTAAAAAAGTGCATCAGTGAAAATGGATTATAGACGCTTACTGAAGAGTCCCACGAATAGCCATTATACCATTTTTTGATTTCTTCTTTAGAGTAGATTGTTAATTCTTCAACAAAATTGGTTTCTAATTCTGTTTGAGAAATACCACAACTTGCCGAAAAATGATGACTTAGCGTGATGTCAGTCAAATTATTCAAATCCGAAAATATACTGACTCTCGAAAACTTAGATACGCCTGTGATAAAAACCAGTTTCAAATGAGGGTCTGCATCTTTCAAGATAGAATAAAATACCTTCATAATATCCCGATTTTCAAGAGCCTTTTCCGTTTGGTCTCCCAAAAAATCAATGATTGGTTTATCGTATTCATCTATCAAAACTACAACTTTACCTTTGCTCATAGCCAGCTTTTCAATGAGTTCTTTGAATTTCCCACTGATGACTTCCTCCGTAAGTTGAATGCCAGATTTACTTGCAATATTATCTAATTCATCACTTATCGCTTTTGTAAGTCCTTTTTCCTTATGTCCAATGTTGCTAAAAGAAATACGAATAATGGGATTAGTTTGTTCCCAATTCCACTTATCTTCTATAAACAAGCCTTTGAAAAGTTCTTTTTTTGCCATAAAAAGACATTCTAAAGTGCTTATAAACAACGATTTTCCGAACCTACGAGGGCGTGATAAAAAGTAATATTTACCTTCATCTACCAACTTGTAAATAAATGGAGTTTTATCTACATATAGATAGCCATTGTTACGAATCTCTCCAAAATCTTGAATGCCTACGGGATATTTTTGTATCATGTTCTTCTAAATAATACTTCATGTTTAGATTTGTGATTAGGTGACTTTCAACGTCACCTAATCACTTCATTAATCGCTAAAATATAGCATCAAGCTTTTTTATGCAATTGATAAGAACTGCCATCTATCGTATTTATTCTATAACGCCCTGTCTAAAGCAAAAGCTTCTAAATGGTCAGAAACTCGTTTGACAAATTGTCCTCCTAACGAACCATCTACGACACGATGGTCATACGAGTGTGAAATAAACATTTTGTGACGAACGCCAATCATATCGCCTTGAGGAGTTTCGATAACTGCGGGCTTTTTCTGGATAGCTCCAAAGGCAATAATAGCTACTTGAGGTTGCATAATAATGGGAGTTCCCATGATGTTGCCAAAAGTACCAATGTTCGAAATCGTATAAGTACCGCCTTCTAAATCTTCAGGTTTTAATTTATTTTCTCTTGCTCGTTTGCTGAGGTCATTGATTTTTTTAGTCAAACCTACCAAATTATATTGGTCAGCATTGTGGATGACAGGTACAATCAAATTCCCGCTAGGTAAGGCTACTGCCAAACCGATGTTGATATTACGTTTATAGATGATTTTATCGCCTACCACCGAAGCATTTATCGCTGGAAATTCTTGAATCGCTTTTACCACTGCTTCTACCAAAATTGGGGTAAACGTCAGGTTTTCGTTATACTGTTTCGAGAAAGAGGCTTTTTTACCTTGTCGCCACAAAGCAATATTGGTCATATCCGTTTCTACAAAAGACGTAACGTGCGGAGCAATGCGTTTTGAATCAACCATGCGTTCGGCAATCATTTTACGCATTCTGTCCATCTGTACGATTTCGTCCTCACCCGAAACCATTACTGGTGTTGCAATCGACGGAGCGACACTTGTTGCAATAGGAGCTTCTTCAACGGCTTTTTCGGGAACAACCACGGTTGGAGGAATAACAGCAGGCACTTGTCCACGTATTTCCAAATACGCCATCATGTCGTGTTTCGTCACACGACCATCCATTCCAGTTCCTTTAATTTTAGATAGTTCTTCTGCTCCGATACCTTCCTCTTTGCAGATACTCATCACCAAAGGAGAATAGAAACGGTTTTCGTCGGCATTGGTTAAAGAACCCAAATTCAAATCAATGCCTGTAAGGGCTTCAATGGTTGCTAATTCCTGTTCGAGTGTTTCCACGGCAGGAGCAATTAATTCATCCTCCGAAGCAGCAACAAAGCCGTCCGTTTCTAAAATACAGATAGGTTTTCCTACTAAAGCCACTTCGCCTTCTTGTACCAAGATTTCCTTGATAATTCCACTATCGCTTGCAGGAACTTCTGTATCAATTTTATCCGTAGCGACTTCCAATAAATAGTCATCTGCCTCAATCCGATCACCCACCTTTTTTAGCCACGTCAAAACGGTAGCTTCCATAATACTTTCGCCCATACGGGGCAATACCACTTCAATTAGAGCCATTTTATACTACGTTGAGTTTTTTACGTACTAAATTCAATAAATTCACGGCGGTTAAATGAATGTTTTGTTCTCTTGAACCACCCAATTGGAGTTTTTTCGTGATTACCTCCGTTTCGGTTGCTATGGCAATCCAAATCGTGCCAACTGGTTTTTCCTCCGAACCACCATCAGGACCAGCAATACCACTCGTTGCCAAGCCAATTGAAGCCTTACATAGTGTGCGTACTCCCTGAGCCATCTCAATAATTGTTTCTTCCGAAACTGCTCCAAACTGTGCTAAGGTACTTTCTTTTACCCCCAAAGGATTAACTTTTACTTCGTTGGCATACGCTAAAACTCCCCCTAAAAAATAGGATGAGCTGCCTGCTACCTTGGTAAATTGATGTGCCAAATAACCGCCTGTGCAGCTTTCAGCAACGGCAACGGTTAAGCCTTTTTCCTTTAATAATCGTCCTACGACTTGTTCTATTTCATCGTCACCAAAACCATA
>JBMLRK010000220.1:0-3359 GCA_049241065.1 Spirosomataceae bacterium | reverse complement strand
AAACGCTATTTCCCAAAATTATACTGAATACCCATCGTAAACGTACGAGGTGCAGCAGGAGTAAATGAGGTTCTATCAGTTGAGGCATTACCACGGCTTGCATTATAAGCGTAAAGGGCATCGCTTGCATTAAGAATATTCGTAAATACCTCAACACCAAAGATTTTGTAACCTAATCGCACGTTGAATACGTCATAACCAGGGTAAGAAACGGTATTCACTTGGTTCTGATACCAGCTTCCAACGTGTTGCCATTCTACCGAAGCACGTAAGTTTTTGATAGCTTTCGGGTAATAAGAGAACTCTGTATTCCAAATCCAACGAGGAGCAGACGGCATATCCATTCCATTTACGTTTTTCAAAGCATCACTCGCACGCTGACTCAAGATAAATTCATCAAAACGGTGAATTGAAGTCGTTCCTCCAAAACGGAAGAAATATTGCTGACTTGGCTTATAAGTAAGCCCAAATTCTAGCCCTCTATGGCTAGTTTTTCCAGCAGACTGATAATCTGTTGAGTTATCTGGCTGACGAATATTTAACAATTCATTCGTTCCAATCATCTGATAATAAGTAACATCCACATAAACCTTGTTATTAAACAACGAAGCCCAGCCACCAATTTCGCTATTATCAAACGTTGCTGGTTCGATATTATAATAGAACCAGTCGCCATTAGCAGCTTGCACCGTTCTCTTGCGGAATACCGCTGTTAACCCTGGAGGAGAGAAACCTTTTGAATAATTCGCATACAATCCTTTGCCTTTCCCTAAATCATATGTTACCCCAATTTTAGGAGTAAATTGGCTGTATTCCTTTGTTCCGCTGTTAGTTGCTGCGTTTTTATCCAAATTGTTCACATAGTCAAACGACATACGGTCGTAACGTAAACCTAATGAAAAACGAACGTTTTTATGCGGTTCAAATTCATACTGAGCGTAAGTTCCAATGTTATGAATTTGAGCAGTATAACTAGTTAATAAAGAGTCTGGACGCTCTTGAGCAATGGTATATTTTTCGACCGATTTTTTATCTGCTCTTAATTGAGCGGACAATTTCACGTAATAAGCCCAGTAATCATTCGGAGAAAAATCGAGGGTTGTTCCTACAATTAGCTTTGAGTTCCAGAAATTGATTTTCTGGGTATGCTGTGCGATAATGCCCGTACTCGAAAAGTTATTTGAATTCACCTGACCACTAGCCGTCGTGCTTGGTGTTCTCCATGAAATCGAATAAGCTGGATTTTGACCGTGGCGGTTATTACGATAAAAAGCTGTAATGAATGAAGTTGAACCGTCTTTCCACTGATGATCTAACGTCACACGACTACGCACTGAAAAAGCTTTACGATACGTAAAATCAGAAGTCCCTACATACGAGCGATTATAAAAAGCGATACTATCGGTACTACCACTCATTTGCGAGTAATAATTATTGTAAGCATAAGTAGCTGTTAAACGAGTGGCAGGAGCTAATAGATATTCTACACGACCATTGAACGATGTTTTGTCATAATCAGAAGCGGCCATCCAGCTATTTTTTTGGTCAGCAAAGAAGCCCCCGATGTAAATACCGAACTTTCCTTGCGTTGCTCCAGCTCCGTATTGTACACGTCTGTATCCCCACTGGTCAAACTGTATCCCTAATTTAGCCGTTGGCACAGCCGTCGGACGGTGGGTAATAAAGTTGATTGCTCCACCAACTGCCTCTGGGCCATAAATAGAAGAAACAGGCCCTTTTACTACTTCTACCGAACTGATAGCGAATTGATTATATTCTAAAATCGAGTTGTGATTAAATACCCCCATCGGACGAATCGGCACGCCGTCTTCCATATATAAGAAATAGGCATTGGTCGTCATTGGCTGACGGATTGCCATCGAGTGTTGTTCATTTCCTAAATTAACCATCAATACACCTGGTACTTTATTAACAATTTCATACATGGCGGTTGGCTTCGCCTCGTCAATCATTTTAGGGGTAAGTTTAGAAATCGCAATAGGCGATTGCGTACGTAAACCCGCTTCTCTACTAGCTGTTACCACTACTTGTTGTAAGTTTTCAACCGCAGGTTCCAGTGCGACTGAAATTTCCTTACCTGTCTGAATCGCAATCGTTTGTTTCTGAAAACCAATACACGAAACGAGAATTTCGCTTACTTTTTCTTTGGTAGAAAACGAAAACTCTCCGTTTACATTGGTGACTCCACCAACTATTTTTCCAACTACGGATACCGAAGCCCCAACCACAGGTTCTTGCGTCGAACTATCGTATATTTTTCCTGATAATACGGTTTGAGCAAATGAGATATGAGAGGCTACTGCAAAGCAAATAGCCATAAAAAGTCTAAGTGATTTCATGTTTTAAATGATAATGATGTACGAAATCCTATACCGAAGCCATATCGAAACGCCAACAACTATTTCTTGATAATCAGCTAAGTAAACTGATTCAAAAAGTTATTGTTTGTTGACACAACAATACTTCGCTATACGAAATCGGACGTTTTTGTACGAATGAGTAATAGAGTAAAATATTCTGAATCTAAATTTGCTTGATTATTTAAATTCAAAATTCATCATTATTATCTGTTCAGTTACAAAAACAACTGAATGATAAAACGATAAAAATAAGATGACTCAATAAGTCAACAAAGTTGCTGTGTAACGTGTAGATTTCAACGTTTAAAGTACTTTATACCAAAAGCTACTTTGAACGTTAATCTCATAAACTTTTCACATAACATCTCTATACGGTTGGGGGATGAAGAATAGCAAAAATATAGTCCGAAGGAGTAGTAGGACGATATTCGGGGAAGTGGTGTCTTTCTTTCAAAGCAACGTAATCCATCGAAAGCGAAGGAAACGTATTGTTCGGGAAATAACACGGAATTTCTAATAAAAGACGAGCAAAAGTAGCTCCTTTTTCAGTTGTTTCTTTTTGGTCTGTTGCCGCTAAACGTTTTGCTAGGTAACACTTACCATCACAATGTAATTTAGGACGAAGGCGATTTTCACAGAGATTTTGAACGATGTAATCTTTTCGTAATTCATAATCAGCATAGACCAACGGAATGGCTAACATTCTGACAAACAGAAGGCAAGTCAATAATAAAGCCGATATGTTGATTTTTTGTTTCACGAACGTATTTTCAATTCTGATGCAAAGGTAAGCGAGGATTTTTATTTGGAGGTATTTTTTGTAAGAAAAATTAGCTTTATAGGTATTTGGAAGTCTGATAGCTTCTCCAAACAACCAAAACCTATAAGGTTTCAAAAACCTTATAGGTTTAAACTGGTAAAAAATCTTACCAACAAAACAGAAACTCATTGTTAATACTCCCACTCCATATCAATAGG
>JBMLRK010000219.1:6729-17009 GCA_049241065.1 Spirosomataceae bacterium | reverse complement strand
GCAAGCGTTCCACAAATTAAGGCTTTAAAACCTAGTTTTGCTAAATCTGAACGGCGAGAAGGAGCCAGTTCTCCAATACCTCCAATTTGAATGGCTACCGAACTAAAATTGGCAAATCCACACAAGGCAAAACTCGTAATTGCTATCGTTTTAGGATCTAATGTTCCTTTTATTTTCATCAAATCAAGGTAGGCAACAAATTCATTTACTACCATTTTAGTACCCATCAAAGCACCAGCCGCTTCGATGTCTTTAGTAGGAACACCCATCGCCCATGCAAAAACAGCAAAAAGTTTTCCTAGAATAAAGTTGAAACTTAATTCTGGTAATCCAACTGTCCCACCTATTTTCGCAAGAATCAAATCAAGTAAGGCAATTAAGGCAATAAAACCGATTAACATCGCCACTACGTTCATTCCCACTTTCATCCCATCGCTTGCTCCGCCTGCAATGGCATCCACTAAGTTAACGTGCGTCTTGCTTACTTTTAATTTTACTGTTCCTTGCGTTTCAGACTCTTCGGTTTCTGGCATTACAATTTTAGAAATCACCAAAGCTCCTGGAGCAGCCATGATACTTGCTGCTAACAAATATTGAGCAGGTACTCCCAATGCAATATAAGTTGCCATCACTCCACCTGCAATACAGGCAAAACTTCCCGTCATCGAAGCCAGTAACTCCGAATTAGTCATTCCTTTCAAATATGGTTTAATCATAATTTGGGCTTCCACTTGCCCAACAAAAGTACTTGCTACATTGGACACAGCCTCTGAACCACTTACTCCCATTAGCCATTTCATTCCTTTTGCCATAATTGCAACCACACGTTGCATGATACCTATGTGATAAAGAATATTTACTAAAACAGCTACAAATATAATAGTGGGTACTACTTTGAAAAAGAAAATAAAACCGTTTTCAGGACCAAATACTTTTCCTAGTAAATCTTGTTTCACGAGAGGGCTAAATACAAATTCGGCTCCCTTATCAGACATTTCGAGCAAACGTTTGATTTTTTCACCTAACCACTCAAATATATGTTTCCCCAAGCTAGTTTTTAAAATAAATATTGCTAAGCCTGCTTGTAACCCTAACCCCACGCCGACGGTACGGTAATTAATCGCTTTCCGATTGCTAGACATCAAATATGCAATTCCTAAAATCAATACAATCCCGATAAGCCCTGTAAAACGTTCCATCCTGTTGAAAAAATTAATACTTTGTTTATATTAGTGTTGTTCTATGAAGAATATGTAATGATGTAAATATACCAGACTCATTCCGAAATGCAAAAGAAATGAGTCAGAGATGGCTGGTATTCCAACATCAAAGCCCAAATAAGCTAAATTTTCAAGTCTGAGCCTTTTAGAACATCGTTGTAGCCATTGTATTACGACTATAAGTACTCCGAACAAATCTCTAATCATTTGATAATATCTTACGAAAAACCTATTCCGCCAATTCCTTTCGTTACATTATTATTTTGAAAAATTCTAATAACAGCTTTTTTACGTTCCTACCAATAAGATTGCATGAGAATATTTTTTTATTGGACTTTACCAATACTACATCTCTGAAAATGAGTGTTTTACTCTATTTATTTAACTCCTGCTTTTATGTATTTTTGTAATGACATAAATAAAATAAAAATATGATTTATTTTATATTTTTTCATGGCACTATAAGTGACTTTCTATTATCCTTTATGTCTTAATAATGAATCCGATACAATTACTTCGGATTACCTGTTTTGACTCATTCGTATTGTACTTGAGTCGTTATTTTTTAGCACGATGTTTACAATCTATTAAAGAGCATAATTTCTCATGGAGAAAAATCTTTTGTAGATTTGACAATAGAATTGTATTTTTACGTTAAATCTTACGAAAAATACAAATTTTTTTGAGATTGTTTTTGGATAATTTTTAAAACCTTTTCCTTTTAGGGAAAGGTTTTATTTTTATACCTATAGCTCATTAAAATAAAATCAGTGGCATTTATTTGCCGATTTCCTTCTCATTAAGCCCACAAAACACCTCATCTAAAACTACCAAATATCAATATAACAAACAACAATAACAAAATAGAAATTATTGTACTATTTAAATATTATATTTCTATATACTCATTTTAAACTTTATTTAGTTTTAAAAAAAATCAAATAAGTTATATATTTATTAAAAATAAGGTTTACCTTTGTAGCACATTAGAAAAGAAAAATCCAAAAACAATACTATAAATAAGCGAGTAGCTTAGCAATCTGTTAGGCTACTTCTTTTATTAAAGTTCTTATAATTTAGATTGTTCCGAAAATAGATATTAGTGATTCCTAACGATATTGTTTGATTTGAAGTTTGATTACAGCCTCCCCCAGCTATTTAACCTTGAAAAATAAACCCCGACTTAATCGGGGTTTTGTTTTTTTATCTCAGCCAATTGTTCTTCCACCTGCTTTATTTCTTTTTCCAAATTACAGGTTTCCATCCGTCCCTTGAGTTCTTTCAGCAAATTTTCTAAAAACCGTTGATGTGCCTTCGATAAGCCATTCATTGGGCGATGTGTCAACGAGCGATTTATCTTTTGCCAATCGTTAATCCAACTTACCAAAGAATCATCAAAATAGGTCTTTGAAAATTGCTCGAAAATATATGCTTCCGCTACGTCATTCGGATGAATCATATCGGCTTTATAAAAACGATAGTCTCTTAAATCATCCATCATGATTTCGTAAGAAGGAAAATAACTTACGTCACTAAAGTCTGTAACCAAATAATGGCACGCTGCTCGTAAGATAGATTTTGATACTTGATTTTCAGGAATCCCATCCTTTGTATGCCTCACTGGCGAAACCGTCAAGAGGATGCGTAAATTCGGATTGACTGTTTTGAGCGAATCGTAAACCGAAGCAAAGCCTTTGCATATATCTTTTACACTAAGTAAGGATTTTTCAAAAAGCGATGCGGACATTTTGTGACAATTTGCCAAATAAGTCGGCACTGTTTTAAGTTGATATACAAAGGCTGTTCCAAACGTAATAATAAGAACATCAATGCTTTTCAACTGATTTTGAACATCCGCCAACTTTGCAGACAATATTTCATCAAGCTGAGCTTCGTTGTTGGCTGAAAACTGAGAGTGAAAGTCATAATGAAAGTAGCGTTCTTGTTGTGCCACAAATAAGCGGGCATCAGGTGCGTAGTTAGGTTTCAATAACTTAAAAATACTCATCGGATTAAAAAGCGTCCCAAACGGATTGACTTCCACCGAAACCTTGTTCTCTTTTAGTCGATTTCCAATAACCTCAGAAAAGCACGACCCAATTGTCATCCATTTTGTTTCATTTGTAAACTTCTCCCTCACTGGTTCAATTTCAAAACTGGTTCTGAATTCCATCATTTCATGCACTATTTTATCGTTATGAATCAAAACTATCATATTATCGAAATCAAAAAAACAAAATGCTCCACAAAACGTAAATTATCGTTAATTAATTGCCTTTTTTTAAAACAATTCTATAAAACTGAAAGTTATTTATTATTAAGTAGGTAGGTATATCGTCAATCACACTTGTTTATATTCCTAACTTATACACACTATTTTACTTATTTTAAACATCCACGAGTATGGGGTTCAGTACAATTGCAGCCATCGGAAATTATAACAATATCGAATTAACTTCTCCACTTATAGGAGGGCTAGAGTTCATGACTAGACCAATCTTACTTGCTCCTGAGTTACAAGAAGATTTCGATGCAATTATTCGCTTTCACAAAAAACAAGACTGGAAATTCGATACTTCTCGATTAAGTACCTTTTTACGTAATCCTCTTCATACCATTGTTCTAACAGACGTAAACCAATCAATTCAATGGGTTAACAAAGGTTTTAGAACTATGACAGGCTACGAACCCAAGGAAGTTATCCACAAAAGACCATCATTTTTACAAGGAGCTAGTACCGATTTTGCTCAAAGAGATGAAATTCGCAAATGTCTGATTGCAAGAGAGACTTTTACAGGAAATATTCTCAATTATCGCAAAAATGGAGATTCATACTTATGTAATGTACAGATTGAGCCTATTTTTAACCGAAAAGCTCAATTAAGTAATTTTATCGCATTCGAATTTGAGGTGTAGCGTTTAGTCACACAAAAAGCATAATAGCCTGATTTACAAACTGTTAAATATAACTGAATAAAATTTAATCTTTTTGATAAAAAATAAGTACAATTACTCATTTAAATATAAGTATTTTTACTAATTTTGTCATAAGATTAGTGATTCAATAACACCAAGGTTTTATTGAGTTGTAAGACTTTAACAGAGCGAAGTGATTGAACACCCCCCAATTGTTCAATCACTTTTTTTTATGCCCATTTTTTTCAAAACCTCCTCTTAAATCGCCCTACGTCCCTTTTCAAATTGCATCTATTCAACAATGACTTTAATTTATTGCTTTTAGGGAATCAATACCTCCGAAGGTTTGTGTATTTTTTTTATATTTGAACTTTCGTGTACTAAAAGGGAGCATCTTTCAAAAAAGAACCACACTAACTATTTGTACCATTTAGCCATTTTACATTTTAGATCAAGATATTATGAGTAGATTCACGGGGGCTGAGAAGCTACGATTGCAAACACGTACTGACAACAAAGGATGGAAAAAATGGGGACCCTACCTGTCTGAACGTCAATGGGGAACTGTACGAGAAGATTATTCGTCTAATCAGGATGCTTGGAATGCTGTTTCACACGATATGGCTCGTTCTAAAGCCTACCGTTGGGGTGAAGAGGGTATTGCTGGTATTTCAGACAATAAGTCTCACATCTGCTTTGCCATGGCCTTTTGGAATCACAATGATCATATTTTAAAAGAACGTCTCTTTGGCTTAACAGGTAACGAGTCTAATCACGGTGAAGATGTAAAAGAACTCTATTATTACCTAGACTCAACTCCTACGCATTCCTACATGAAGATGCTTTATAAGTATCCCATCAATGCGTATCCGTATGATAAATTAGTTTCAGAAAGTAGAAAACGCTCAAGACTAGAGCCTGAGTATGAACTACTAGATACTGGAATCTTTGATAATAACGAATACTTTGATATTTACATTGAATATGCCAAAGGCGATGAGCAAGACATTTTAATAAAAGTAACGGCTCACAACCGTAGCGAAAAAGATGCTCCTTTGACAATTCTACCAACAATTTGGTTCAGAAATACTTGGTGTTGGGGTTATGAGAATTATAAGTACAAACCCATGTTAACGGGGGTATCTAACAAAGCTATTGAGGTAAACCACAAAGGCGTTGGGCATTTTAAACTCTATGCTGAAAATGCAGATAGTTTACTGTTCTGTGACAATGAAACGAATTACGAACGTTTACACGGAGTTAAGACAACGATTCCTTATACCAAAGACGGTATCAACGATTATGTGGTTGACGCTAAAACAGAAGCGATAAATCCTAACGCAATCGGGACAAAGGCTTCAGCTCAATATGCCAAAATTGTGCCTGCTGGCGACAGCGTAACGATTCGCTTACGATTGGTAGATCATTCGATTTCAGAACCTTTTGGTGGTTTTGATGATACCTTCGACAAACGTATTCGTGAAGCCAATCAGTTTTATGACGAAATTCAGAAAGATGTTGTTGACCCAGAGTTAAAACTTATCCAACGCCAAGCTTATGCAGGGATGCTTTGGACAAAGCAATGGTATTACTATAACGTCAATGAGTGGATGAAAGGCGACCCTTCAATGCCAGCCCCTTCATCTCACCGCAAATTTGGACGAAATAGTACGTGGGGACACATGTATGCTGCCAATATTCTTTCCATGCCAGACAAATGGGAATACCCTTGGTTTGCGGCCTGGGATTTAGCTTTCCATACACTTCCATTGGCAAGGGTTGACCCAGATTTTGCAAAACGCCAATTGGCCGTTGTTCTTCGTGAATATTATATGCACCCGAACGGACAAATTCCTGCTTACGAATGGTCATTCTCGGATGTAAACCCTCCCGTTCATGCTTGGGCAACGTGGAAAGTATATGAAATTGACAAAGAGATTAATGGCAAAGGAGATATTAATTTCCTTGAACGTATTTTCCATAAGCTGTTATTGAACTTTACTTGGTGGGTTAACCTAAAAGACGAAGGAGGAAATAATATTTTCGGTGGTGGTTTCTTAGGAATGGATAACATTGGAGTTTTTGACCGCTCTGCATCTTTACCAACTGGTGGACACCTAGAACAAGCCGATGGAACGGGCTGGATGGCGATGTATAGCTTAAATATGCTTCGTATTGCGGTTGAAATTGCGGTTGAACGTCCTGTTTATCAAGATATGGCTTCTAAATTCTTTGAACACTTCCTACACATTGCTGGAGCGATGCAGTCAATGGGAGATGGAAATGTGAGCCTATGGGATGAGGAAGATCAATTCTATTACGATATGCTTCACTTGCCAAATAATAAGTCAAGTCTATTGAAAATCAGATCAATGGTTGGCTTAATTCCATTATTTGCGGTAGAAGTGCTTACTCCAGATATGCTGGCAAAACTACCAGATTTCAAACGTCGTGTTGACTGGGTATTAGCTAACCGTCCAGATTTAGCTGGCTTAATTTCTCGTTGGTACGAAGCAGGAAGAGGAGAAAACCGTTTATTAGCCATTCTGAGAGGGCATCGAATGAAGATGATTATGAAACGAATGTTCGATGAAAACGAGTTTTTATCTGACCACGGTATTCGTTCCCTATCGAAGTTCCACAAAGAGAACCCTTATAAATTTGTGGTTCATGGAGAAACCCTACAAGTCGATTATGCTCCTGCTGAATCAACAGGGAGTATGTTTGGAGGTAACTCGAACTGGAGAGGCCCTATCTGGTTCCCGATGAACTTCTTGATTGTCGATTCTTTGTTGAAATTCCAGTCGTATTATGGCAATGACTACGAAGTAGAATACCCAACTAATTCGGGAAATATGGTGAGTATCAAGACGGCAGCCTTGAGTTTGTCGGAACGCCTTATTAGCTTATTCAGAGAAGATAAAGAAGGGAATCGTCCGATGTATGAAAAATACGAGAAACTACAGTCCGATCCGAATTTTAAGGATTTGATTTTGTTCCCTGAGTTCTTCGATGGCGATACAGGAAAAGGCCTAGGAGCAATTCACCAGACAGGCTGGACAGGTCTTGTGGCTGAATTAATCTTGAGTGTGAGTAGAGCAGCAAAAAAAGAGGTCGAAGAAATGCCTTAAACGATAAAAAGCCGATTTGAAACGTTTCAAATCGGCTTTTCTATTATGCGATACGCTGATGTTTCTAGTGTTTGAAGTGACGAACACCCGTCATTACCATAGCTAGACCGTTTGCATCACAATAAGCAACTGAATCTTTATCTTTAATAGAACCTCCTGGCTGAACTACTGCTGCAATACCTGCTTTATGAGCAATTTCAACACAGTCAGGGAAAGGGAAGAACGCATCAGAAGCCATTACAGCACCATTCAAGTCAAAACCAAATTCCGCAGCTTTGTCAATCGCTTGTTTTAAGGCATCTACACGAGATGTTTGTCCAACACCACTCGCTAATAATTGACCTTCTTTAGCAAGAATAATCGTATTTGATTTTGTGTGCTTACATACCTTCAACGCAAATTCTAACGCCTTCAATTCTGAAGCAGTTGGAGCTTTTTCAGTAACTGTACGCATTTGTTCCGCTGTTTCGGTTGATAAATCTTTATCTTGTTCTAACACGCCATTCAACAACGTTTTGAACATTTTCTTACCAAACTCAACGTTGTTACGCTTTAAGATAATTCTATTTTTCTTAGACTTCAATACCTCTAAGGCTTCTTCAGTATAATCTGGGGCAATTAAGATTTCAAAGAATAACGAGTTCATCTCTTCAGCAGCCCCTTTGTCAACTGTTCCATTGGTTGCTAAAACACCACCAAAAGCAGAAATCGTATCGCAAGCAAAGGCATTCAAATAAGCTTGTTTAACAGTTTCAGCAGAAGCCACTCCACAAGCATTCGTATGCTTAATAATTACGAATGATGTTTCTGTAAATTCGTCCAATAAGGTAATACAAGCATCAACGTCCACTAAGTTATTGTATGATAACTCTTTACCATTCAATTTCTCAAACAAAGCAGCTAAATCACCATAGAAAGTAGCCGATTGATGAGGGTTTTCTCCATAACGTAACGACTGATTAGGTAACGATTTGAAGTTATAAATATCCGTTTTATTTCCTGTGAAATAAGCATGAATAGCGGTATCGTAGTGAGAAGAAGTCCCGAATGCTAACATTGCAAAACGTTTACGATCTGCTAAATCTGTTCCGCATTCTTTTGCTTCTAACAGAGATAACACCTCTGCATATTGTGTACGAGAAGAAACGATTAATACATCGTTGAAGTTTTTAGCAGCTCCACGAATTAATGAGATACCACCAATATCAATTTTCTCGATAATATCCTCTTCTGAAGCACCACTTGCAACCGTTTCTTCGAATGGATAAAGATCAACAATCACTAAGTCAATCGAAGGAATTTCAAACTGAGCAGCCGTTTCTACATCACTTTCATTATCACGACGATACAAGATACCTCCGAAAACTTTTGGGTGTAATGTTTTTACACGTCCACCAAAGATAGAAGGATAGCTTGTTAAATCTTCTACTGCTGTAACAGGAATACCCATTTCTTCAATGAATGTCTGCGTGCCGCCTGTTGAATATAATTTCACACCATTTTTGTGTAATAACTCAACGATTGGAGCTAGACCGTCTTTGTAATAAACCGAGATAAGGGCTGATTGAATTTTTTTCGATGACATTTTTTGTAATTACGTTATCTGTGTAAAATACTGGTTATTCTAGTACTAAATCTACTCATAATCAAGGATTAAGCGTAGGAAATAGCAATTCCTAAAAGTGAATTTTTAAAAGAGAGTGCAAAATTAATACAATTTGTATTTTTCAAAGTATATCCAACGAACTTTCTGGAAAATAAATCCATAAACCAATAAAAACATACCTTATCTCATATTTTACATTCCTAAAATACCTTGTATATTTACGGCTAAACCATTTACAATGAGATTACTTCATCAAAAAGTAACTACTGTTTGTTAAAATTTTAGGTCATTGAACATCTTTTTTTCATTTGCCTAACAAATATTAGTAAATTGGTACGATAATCACTTACTTATCTGTTTACGTCAGGGAAATTCCTCCCATATTAAAAAGACAGCGTCATGAATGAAATGGAAATCGCCGAAAGTACTAAAAACACAACTAAAGTATTAAAAATTGCCCTTGGAGTATCAATGTTACTCATCGGATTTATGGGTTACTTTTTATATGATACGGCTAATTTGAATCAACGACAGAGCGATACCATCGCTCAAAGAGACGAAGAGTTAACCATCACAATGGCTAGACTAGACTCCGTTTCGAATCAGTTAGATTTAAAAATTGAAGAAGTTGCACAATTAGGAGGGCAAGTAGAAGATTTAAAAAAGGCTAAACGACATGTACTAAATCAAAAAGAAGTTATTCGACGTGACCCAGCTTTTAGTCGTCAGAAATACGAAGAACAAATCGCTGAATACATCAGTCTGTTAGAGGAAAAAGATAATTTAATTGCTCAATTAAAATCGGAAAATGCAGATCTCAGTGGCAAAACACAAGCCATGACCCAAGAAGTACTGACGCTTTCTCAGGAAAAAGAAGGAATGTCTCAGCAAGTAAATGGACTCAAAGAGGAAATTAGTACGGTTAAGGCTAAGAACAATGTCTTAACTAGTAAGATTGTTACTGGAGCTCAATTGAAGGCTGACAACCTTCAGATTTATGCACTCAAAGAAAATGGAAAAGAGAGTACGGGAGGTGTATATAAAGCAAAACGAGTGAGCCAAATAAAACTTAGCTTTGCTCTTCCTACTAATCCACTAACGGAACAAAACAGCAAAGAAATTTATGTTCGTGTTATTGACCCTGAAGGAGCAATCATTGCAGATAATGTAAATGTTTCTGGCGTATTCAATCAGGATGGAAAAGACATCGCCTATACCACAAAAACAAGTATTCTTTATAGCAACGATAATCAAAAGGTGGACATTTTATATGCCAGAGGTCAAGTATATGAATCGGGCTTATATGCGGTAGAACTCTTTTCTGAGGGCTTTAAAATCGGTAGAGGTAGCTTCATTATCAAATAAGCAAACGAGCTTTCATAAAGCCACAAAAAAGCCTTGTAAACG